>DAOWHR010000388.1 GCA_030641315.1 Anaerohalosphaeraceae bacterium
ATAGAAACAAAGGACACGCCGGACGGCATTACAAGTATGCTTACCTCCAGAATTAGTTGAATTTTAATGTCGTTTATAGATTTATCGTCAACAGTGAATTCGCCTGGCATTTAATCCGCCGTGATTCAATCAACGCATTTTTTCAGGATGCAGCAAGAGCCAACTGAAATTATCGCTATGGCCATTGCTCCGTATCGAATATCAAAACGGAGGCGAAAGGCTTTGTCTCTTCGAGAGGCAGGATCAGACAGGGACAGCGGCAGATGTTCTTTAACGCAGATCACCAGCAGCAAAACCACCAGGCACACAGAGCATAAGAACTCTGCCAGGATGCAAATCAGAACACAATTGACCGGACCTGCATATTTAGCATTTTGACAGCAGTGGAAAAGCAGTTAAATTTGCTGAAACACTGAAAGTACGATAAAAATCCCTTTATAATGCCATAAACGCAGGCCAATGCAACATAACATATATTATGGGACGTTAGGTGTGGTGTTGTTTTGCACTTGGCTGGACTGAAGTAGCCTCTATCTTAGCCGGATATCCCCTCCGAAGATGATTAAAATTAACATGATGTCAAGTAACGATTGCAGGCCGACAAAGATATATTGTGATATGCCCAGCTTCATGAGGCAAATCAATAAAGCAGCCCATATTGCAATTGAGATCAGCACCCCTTTTAAACCAAGCTGTTCTCTGCAAAGAATGATCAAAACCCAAAATACAAGAAACGGTATTGTCATTTGTCGAAAATTCCTTTGTCGGCCATCATTTTATATGCGTGCCAAATTCAATTCATCGATAATGAATGATGTTAATAGCTACTGATTAATTTCAGGATATATTTAAGTCTTTTTTGATCTCTGAAACATCATAAATTCTTAAGGCTTTTTGACGGACTATACGTATACCGGAAGCATCTAAGGCCTTATTTAGAAACTTGTCATTTTTCTTTTGCTTTGGTGAATTGTGTGAACTGTCATCGAGTTCTACCACACAGTGATAATTAAGTTTCTTGTCGCAAATTAAAAAATCAACATGACGCGAACGGATTTTACCCCAATAAGAAAACGAATTACCAACGCCCTTCTCAACATTGATAATATCTCCCAAACGAACCTTTGGGAAAATTAGATAATTGCCGTCTAATGCATGACACAAAACTTTGTAATATGATAGCTCCGCAGGTGATAACAAATCAACTTTGACATATGGAAATATATCAATATTCTCGGATTGCTCTTTTGCTTCAACATCAAGTAATTCTCGTAAAATACCACGTCCAAATTTAGTTGAAAGAAGGAAGCTAACCAAAACAACAACACAAAAAGCACCAAGAACAATCCACCACATAACAATTACCTTAGTCTTAAGAGAAAATATAATTACTAATTGATCAAAATGATAGTATAATAAAAGAAGAGTAGAAATGTAACTTTATAATTAATGGAAAATCACAATTCAGAGGAAATAATGTACGAATTAATAAAAACGCTACCGTATTGGTTTCAGCTTACACTTCTGTTTGTCCCAATATTAAGCATATTATTTGCAGCATTAAGCATATTATTTGCAGCATACACTTTAAGGCTTAACGTAAAACAAATACGCCTAAATAATAGGCTATGTAGGGCTAGGATGGTTTCTGACAGTTTGCATGCTTTCATGGATGATGAAATGATGCATAAAACATTCTATAAGATTGAGTATAGTAAATTTAAGTATGGTGATAATTTTCGTGAATCAGATGAGGAAAGAGGAATCGATAAGTTGTTAAGGCATTTTTCTAATCTGGCATTAATGTGGCAGAATGGATTTTTAACCTTATCTGATATCCACTCTGTACAATATTTCATCCTCAGAATAGCTAATAACAAAGAAATAAATAATTATCTTTCTTATATAATAGATGACTGGACCAAGAAAGCTGGTACAGGTACCCACCCATATTCAGCATTTAAAATGTTGTCCAATGAATTGAAAGCAAAAGCAGTGTCTAACATGCCAATAAAAAATAAGAAATAAGGAATTGCAACTACCCACTGCGTTCGGCTTTTGAACTTCGTTCAGACCTCTTCAAGGCTAATGTGGTTCACCGTTCCCCCCTGCCGGGAGTTTGGATTTTTTTAGTGATATTTTATTGCCAGATATATTGCGAAGAATGCGTAGTTTAGGGGGAAGACGGCGTATTGCCAGTATTTGCCGTATCTGGGGATGTGGCAATTTATATATAGCGGGATCATCGCGAGTGTGCTTAGCATCTGGATGTCGCTTTCGATGAGTACGGTCGAGAGAAACGCGAAGATAATTATGCCGACAGAGACCATTGCTTTGTCATTGCAATAATAACAACACCACGCGACGAGCAGGATGCCGCTTATGCCGTATTCAAACGGGAACAGATAAACTATAATGCAGACCGGGATGAGCCGGAAGAGATTGAATCTTGCGCCCAGCCATGCGCCGAGCAGCAATGTGAAGACGACGTTGAAGCGGAGATAATAATGACATGCCATGTAGAGCGGTTGGGATAGAACGGCAAGAAGGAACAAGCGGAAATGATACGACGTAAGATTGCGAGTCGAGCGTACGCCGCAGCCAATGAGAATCGCGAACAAAGGAAAAGCGATCCGACCGATTATACGGAGCGAGTCAACAGCAGGATAGATGTACACGCCGGTATGATCGATGAGCATCGTTACGATAGCGACGTATTTTAAGAACTCCCGATTTCCGGATGAAAGCATAGGGCAACCTTTAAGATCGATCACCGCCCTTTTGCGGCTGGTGCCCAATATATCCGATTGCCTGAAGCTTAGAAAGTATATTTATTGATGTCAGTACCGATTATTTCGCGAGTTGCTGCGCGAGTATTGCAAAGTCGGCAAAGTCGACTCCATCGTTGCCTGTCAGGTCGGCACATTCTGTTTCAAAGCCCACACATCCCGGCGGGTCGAGCCACTGTGCGGCCATCCATTGCAGGTCAATAAGATCTACGCTGCCGTCTCGGTCAATGTCGCCGGGTGTTACCGCTCTGAAGAGGTGTATCTTGCCATCGCTGGCGCCAACAAGTATGTCCAGTTGATCGTCGCCGTTGAAGTCGCAGATGAAAGGTCTTGACCTTGGAGTGCCGGGCAGGTCGATGATCGCCCCGCCAGCAGACAGATATACTCCATCGGTAAATAATGGCGATTGATCCGTGCCGATATTTTGATAGAAGATCAGTTGGCCCGCTGTGTTGCCTGAAACGATGTCCTTTTTGCTGTCACCGTCGAAGTCGATCACAACAGGGCTTGAGCGGAAGGCCGGGACGACAAGATATCCGCTTGATGTCTGGGCGTACGACCTGTTTATAAAGCTGGGGTATCCTTCGGTTCCCTGATTCAGATAGATGTGGATGTAACCGTCATATCCCCCTACCACGAGGTCCTTGAGGCCATCGTTGTCGTAGTCTACGAAACTGGGTGTTGTTCTTGCTGACGCTATGTCAACGGTGCTGCCGTACTGAACGTATTGTATGCGTGTGCCTGCATCGAACGTTGGTTCGCTGTCCGTGCCGATATTGATGAAGATGATCACATAGCCGTCGGCGGTTCCGATGAGCAGATCCTTTCGCTGGTCGTCGTTCCAATAGACAACACGCGGGAACAGTCCCAGGCAACCGCAATTACAGCCGTCCCATGTATATTCGAGAGTATGGCCGTCAGATTGGGCATATTGAAAAGTTGAAAATTCCGGTTCGGCGGAAGTTGACGAGTTAAGATATATCCGCACATGTCCCGGATAGCCGCTGCCGCCTTCGCCAACGATAAGATCGTTAGACCCATCGTTGTTCCAGTCATAGTATGAAGGCACCGAATAACCGACCACATTTAACGGTTCGTTGGGATCGAATGTGTAGATAATCTCTTCTGCGAGAAGTTCCGGAATGCCTGCCTGACAGCTGGAAGTTGCTGCAAATGGGACCAGAAAACACATAACCGCAAACAGCGGTAATAAATTTCTTTTCATACAAACCCCTGCCTAAAAATAAAGATGCTGATATCAAGATAAAGTCAGACCGATTGAAATACGGATCTTCAAAAAAATACGACATGTATTGTACTATTTTCGTTAATTAAAGTCAAGAGAAATAGACAATAATGCGTAGACTGGAGGTTGCATTGAGGGGTTAAGGCCTTTGTTTGCAATGGCTTAGCTATGTGCCTGGGTCGAGACCGGATCGGATTTTTTACCTAGTGATCCGGTCAGGTATCTGTCGTGTGAGAATTGTAATTCCGGGCAGCAAACTTACGATCCATCAAAACTTTGATCTTGTTATGGCTGGTTCTTGACAGTCGTTTTCTTAGTATGGCCTTTGCTTCGCCCACACCCATCCGCTGGCTAAGGTGGGTGATAATAATATGCTCGTTGTCCATTCTGTCGGCTAGTTCGGCAAACTCGTCGATGTGCATGTGCTTGCCGGCAGTGGCGCGGTCCCTGTGCTCATCCAGCAGGAACGTACACTCAGCGATCAGTATCTTGCTGGTGCGGACATGATCGATCTTCGAAAAATCCATATATCCGGTATCACCAAGAAAGCTGACCAGCGGAATCTCTACGCCATACTCGATCTCAACGCCCTGCTGCTTTAGCTTAACGATCTCGGGGCCGCTAAGGCCAAGGTATTCTTCCTTGAGCTTCTTGCGTTTTTCTATAACAGAATAACCCAGTGCCCCCCTGCCATGCCTTACGCCGAAGGCACGGACAAACAGATTCGGCTTGATCTGGTATTCATCACCATCCTGAACCGGTATCAGGTTTGCCGGTATATCATTGCCGTCAAGTCTTCCCCAGGCTTTTATGATCGTTTCGATAGGCGCCATCAGGCTCGGGTGGGCAAGGACAGTGCCAGCCTCGATCCCGCAAAAGTTCCGTTGAGACAGATAATAAGCGATCCCTGCAGCATGGTCCATGTGCCCGTGACTTAACAGCACATTGTTTACGGGAATAGCCTGAGACGGTGCCTTGCCAATATCAAAACATACATCAAGCTGCCCAATAACGATAACCGTTTCCTCGCCAGCCACCGAATAACCATCGATCTCAAGTCCGTCGATCTCAATATGTGCCAAATTGTGACTGCTCATAAAACCTTCCAAATGTCCCACAAAACCGTTACACTAGAGCCAAACCACGGCAATGTCAATTTGTTTTTGAAACTGGCTGGTTTTGTGCTAATATATCCTGGTGTGAATTTTACAGGATATGCTATGCCCGACAAACGAAAACATCGCGGCCCAAACCCAAAGGACCAGATACTGTTCAGCGTCGAAATTGAACCAATCCTGAAACAAGCGGTCGGTCATTTCTCGCAGTTGCTGACCTTGGGCTATGCTAACAAAAGTGCCTTAAAACTCGTCGGTGACCATTTCTCGCTGACCGTTCGCCAGCGGCTTGCCGTAATGCGTGCCTCATGTTCCGACAGCCAGCTCACATCGCGTCCATCCAAAGCAGTCAGCTTAAACAGCCTCAAAGGGCAATACATCCTGATTGACGGCTATAACCTGCTGATCACAACCGAAGCGGCACTTAGCGCAGCGCCGATCTTTCGCTGCCGGGACAGTTGCATCCGTGATCTCGCCTCGGTACACGGCTCATACCGCAAAGTTGAAGAAACCATACCCGCACTGAACCTCATCGCCAAAACTCTAAACGATCTCAATATCGCAAACGCACTTTTCCTGCTGGACAGGCCCGTCTCGAATTCCGGCAGGCTGAAAACGATCATGACGACTCTCGCTCAGGACAATAACTACCCGTGGCAAATAGAACTTGTACCCAGCCCCGACAAAAAGCTAATCGATTCCGACAATATCATCGCAACATCGGACAGCCATATCCTGGACGATTGCAAAAAATGGATAAACCTTGCAGAGGCCGTAATAGACAACATAAAACTCAAAACATGGCTAATTGACCTGGCCTGAGCATAATAATCATCCCCAAAGCGACATAAAGGCGATTCAACACTTGAACTAAGTTAATTAATTTGTAGAATATCTGCATAACATAAAATTTTTGAAAGGATACAACTCAATGCTGACTCTTGACAAAAACATTTCGAACAGACTTTCAACAACCGTACTATTATTCGCAATAACAGCGACAATCATTTTCTCTACGCCGGTCCACGCAGATCAATCGGATACTTTCGAGCTAAAACTGGCGGCTCCCATCGATAGATGGGATGAAGCGATACCGCTTGGCAACGGAATCCTGGGCGGTCTGCTCTGGGGCCATGACAACACGATCAATCTTTCGCTCGACAGGGGCGACATCTGGGATGAGACACTTGCTCCTGAGATACTGGAGGGTAACTGGAATTATGCTAACATGAAAAAACTCATTGAGGAGGACTGGGGCGAATATTCACGAAGATACGACCGCATATACAGCCATCCGGCACCGACAAAGCTGCCTGGGGGGAGACTTGTGCTTACGCTTTCCGACAGCAAAAAGGCAGATGCTTTCACGCTTGACATGAAAAAAGCCCTCGGAACCGTCACCTTCACAGACGGTAGAGAACTGAAATGTTTCTTTCATGCCGAACAGCGAGTTGCGATCATCACGGTTTACGATGCAAATATTACCAGCAAATTCATTCGGCCTGACGGGATAGATCGGCTCAAATACAAACCCGCCAGTTTCGGCACTTCTGACAATATGAGCTGGATGGTTCAGGAAGCCAGCGAAGGACTTGTTTACGCAACGCTTACAGCAACAAAAAAAGTCGGCAGCAAAATGATCATTGCCGCCACTATCACAACAAACCAGGAGGACCCTGACCAGCCCGATCCGCTGGCTCTTGCAAAAGCAAGGGTTACAAAGGCTTTGGAATCAACCGTTGAAGCATTGTTTGAAACTCACACAAAATGGTGGGACAGTTTTTGGGCAATCTCAGAAGTGAAAATCCCGGATACGCGGATCATGCGACATTACAACCTTGTCAAATATTTCTACGGCGCAGCTTCACGCCCCGATGCCCCATCGATGCCACTACAGGCAGTATGGACGCAGGACTCGGGGGGACTGCCCCCATGGAAAGGTGACTTCCATCACGATCTGAACACACAGATGACGTATCTGGCGTACCACAAAGCGGGCCTGACGGATTCCGGTATGAGTTTCATAAACCACATGACAAGCCTGATGCCGGAATACAGAAAATTCGCAAAAGATTTCCTCGGCATCGAAGACGGTGCTGCAATCCCGTCTGTAATGTCACTCCACGGCAAACCCCTTGGCGGATGGCCACAGTATGCAATCGCGCCGATCTTTTCAATATGGGTAGGCCAATCCTTCTACCTCCACTGGAAACACACAATGGACGATAAGTTCCTTCGCGAGACAGCATATCCATGGATGGATGAAATGGTTTCGACCATCGTAAAACTGCTCGAAGAAAAGGACGGCAAACTGTACTTGCCCCTGTCAAGCTCAGCTGAGATTTTCAACAACTCGAAACGAGCCTGGCTAACCCCAAATTCCAACCAGGACCTTGCAATGCTGCACTGGGCATTCGAAGCAATGGCAGAGATGGCTGATGCGGTCGGCAAACAGGACGACGTTAAGAAATGGACCGCACTTAGAAGCAAACTAAACGACCTGCATGTTGATGATAAAAACATCCTTATGTTCAGCTCCGATGAACCGTTCAACCAGTCGCACCGACACCACGCACATGTAATGGCGATACATCCGTTTGGTACGCTCAACATTGACGGCACCGACCAGGACCGCAAAGTGATCGCTGCAACCCTGGCAGAAATGGATCGCCTCGGCACACGGGCATGGACAGGCTACAGCTTTTCATGGTTTGCCTGCATACTCGCTCGTGCAGGACAGGCGGACCTTGCGTATCAGTATCTGACATACTACGAACGTGCGTTTATCCTGCGTAACGGTTTTCACGTGAATGGCGACCAGATACCGGCTGGGCTTTCCGGCTTTACATACCGCCCGTTCACACTCGAAGGCAACTTCCTGGCGATGGAAGCGGTCCACGACATGGTCCTGCAAAGCTGGCCGGTTAATATCGCAAAGGACCCGACGCCGGTCATCCGGATATTCCCTGCGATGCCGTGGCAATGGCACAATGCTTCATTCAAGGGCCTACGTGCCGAAGGCGGCTACATTGTCTCAGCACAACGCTTTAAAAACGCTACGGCATGCTTCACTATCAAGGCTACAAAAACAGGCACTTTGCGAATTCGTGACAATTTCACTTCAAAACCCTGCTTCTCAAGCAAGGTGAAAAAGGTCGGCAACGATTACGTCTTAAACATCAAAGCGGGCCAGACTCTCATAGCGCTCATTGCCAAACCTGATTCAATGCCGCAAGAGCCGAAAGAATCCATCGAGGTAAGAAAACGCATCCAGCGAGTCGAAGATGCTGCCAAAGCCAAAAAGTACAAAATCTCATCAAACCCGATCCCACTCCGCATCGGTGCGGACAGCAACGGTGGTAACTGCTTCAACGGAGACATGGCAAGGGTATCGATTTTCAATCAGGTACTTTCACCGGGGCGTATTGAACTTCTAGCTGATAACAAATCACCACTACCATTAAAAATGGAGGGCTGCGTGTTCTTTTGTGATTTCACATTTGTGGAAAACAATGCCTTTCTTGCAAAAGGTCAAAAAGGGCTGAAAACATATATTGCAGAAACAAAAGGAAAGTTTGTCCCCCCTGCCATACCCGATCCACTTAACTTCAACGGTAGCAGCTACCTCAACATCCCACACGACGACATCCTGAATTGCAACAAAGGGATCACTCTCGAAGCATGGATCAAACCGACCGTCACAGCGGGCCGGATAATCGACAAATCAACTGCTGGCACTAACAACGGTTACAACCTGGACATGTACGACAACTCAGTAAGATTGATATCTAACGCCCGGGGGACAAATCCCCTTTCCAAAACAAAACTGGAACCAAATAAATGGACTCACATCGCTGGAACCATCGATGGTGAATCGGGTGACATCGCGATATACATTAACGGCAAGAAATCAGGCCTTCGATAGAAACTCGAAAACGTCCATAACGAACATAAATATTGAAATACCGTAGTTATTATGTATAATATGTGCATGGTGGTTTTTGCGCCGTGAGGCGGTATTTATTACTCCCCAGCTAAATAAATGAATTGATCTGTACTTCTAATTAAGGATACATTATGAAGACTCTATTGTCATTAACATCGTTTTTGATGGTTATATTTTTGTTCTCCTGCGAAAAAAGAGAGCAAAAGCCGCAAACCCAGTCCGCTCATACGCCCAAGCAGAATATCGCTGCACAGCAGACAACAGCTAATACCGATGTTCGCACGGTTGTAGTCGAGGAAGTCATACAGGTCAGTTCCTACACATATTTAAAAGTCAGAGAAGCCGACGAAACTTTCTGGATGGCCATCACCAAAAGGGAAATACAGACAGGCGAAACCATATCCTTTACAAAAGCCCTCAAGCAGGAAAACTTTACCAGCAAGGAATTGGACAGGACGTTCGATATGATCTATTTTGTCGGCGAGATCAGCACGGGATCGGCGCCCGTTGTCAGCGCACACACTGCGGTGAATCCGCACCAGAAACCTGCTGTCGAGATAAAAGCTGTTTCGGTCGAACCGGCGAAAGGCGGAGTATCTATCGGCGAACTATTTGCTAGCCGAGCCTCTTATTCAGGTAAGACCGTTAAGGTCAGGGGCCAGGTCACAAAATTCAACCAGGACATCATGTCGAAGAACTGGGCACACATCCAGGACGGAACCGGCGGCCCGAGAACAAACGACCTGACAGTAACAACTCAGGATGTAGTCGCGGTTGGTGATGTGATAACATTCGAAGGAACCATAACACTAAACAAAGATTTCGGCGCTGGTTATTCATACGAAGTAATAATGGAAAACGCAAAAAAACAGGCAGAGTAATTATGACAGTAATAAATCTAAACCAGCACTCAGCTGCATGGTGTTAGTTTGGACTGGTTATGCAAAATATAACGGACTGAATCTCAGGATAGATCAGAAATGAAGATAGTACTGCTTGACAGCTTTACGCTGAATCCCGGCGACCTTAGCTGGGAACCTTTGGAAAAACTGGGTGATTTTGTCAGATATGAACGTACGGATGAAGCGGATGTTATTGCGCGGGCCGATGGCGCCGAAGTGATACTCAGCAACAAGACGCTGCTGTCGCGTGAGACAATCTTCGCTCTGAAAGATATGCGGTATATCGGTGTGCTTGCAACGGGTTACAATGTTGTCGATGCCGATGCGGCAAGAGAGCGTAGTGTTATCCTGACTAATGTGCCTGCGTACAGTACGGATTCTGTAGCCCAGACGGTATTCGCGCATGTTCTGGCGCATACCCAGCACGTTACCGACCATAGCAAACAGATACACAAAGGCCGATGGACCAACAGCATCGATTTCAGCTATTGGGACTACCCGCTTATCGAACTTGCCGACCTTACGATGGGTATTGTCGGTTTCGGTCAGATTGGCAGGGCGACGGCGCGTATCGCGAGGGCGTTCGGTATGTGCGTGGTTGTGTGGATCTGGAGGCAGCGTGTGGGCCTGTCTGGAGGCG
>DAOWHR010000239.1 GCA_030641315.1 Anaerohalosphaeraceae bacterium
AATTGCACTTGGGGAAGTTGTAACGAATTGCATGACGTTTAGGTCAACGTTGATTTGCCCACCAGCATCGTTGAATCCTATTGCCTGGACTCTTTTGAGGTCATTATTGTTGTGACCTGAATTCCATCAAACCGCTGGGCGAGATTTGGTGAGGTTTTATCAGCGGCTATTGACTTAATCGCATAAGCGTCAGTTATATTCATGGAGGTCAGGTTCAGCGTTGATCCGTCAGCAAGAGTGATCTCAAAAAGGTCGCTTAAATTTGCGGTGGCGGCGGTTCCTGTGATCTTATCTTTGAATATGACTGAATTATCGTCACGTTGGATATTCAGGGAGAGGATGTCATTGCTTATTTTAATGGAATCGGTGGTGACATCGGCATTTGCTTTGCCTGGTTTTATCTGGTCGGGATAGTCAATCGCAGATGATAGCGGCGTGGTTATTGCTATTAACAAGATTGCGAGTATGGTTTTTTGTTTGTTCATTGTCAGGTTCCTAAGCATTGAAATTGTTTACCGCGTTGACCATTATTCGGTAATTTCTCATTGTTGTTTCTGTTATTATTCTTCCGCATGGGCTTGCGGTCGGCATTAGTACGAATCCTTTGCCTGTCCCGCTTGTTCCGTCTGCTAAAGTCTTTTTGACAAGTGCGGTGAAATCCTGCTCGTTCATTTGGTCGATGTCGGCGACCTCGATATTGCCGAAGAGGACAAACTGATCGCCGTATCGTTTGCGTATGTCACGAAGATCAACATCGCCCTGCGGGGCTGGTTCTATAGGGTCGATGGCATCTGCTCCCATTGCAGCGATGCTGTCAATCGTGTCTGCGATACGTCCGTGGGCGTGGAGTCGTGCGAATCCGCCATACTTTTTGATGCTGTCAATTATCGGTTTTGTGTAGGTTACGACATATTCGTCGAAAAGATTTGGCGGCAGGTATGGGGGGCAGGCAAACTCAGGGCCGTATATTCTCCAAAGCCTGCCTGGGAAATTGCGGGCGACATTTTCGGTTCTTTTGTGGATATAACGTGCGCATTTTTCGAGCAGGGCGTGACAGAGCTTTTGTTCGGTCAACGCAAAGACGGTATAGTCCTGCATGCTGAAAAGTGTGGCAACCACACATATCGGGTCCTCGGTGTCTACCATTACAATTCCGGAATCGCCAAGCGAGAGTTCTTCCTGAATGAGTGAGTCGATATCGATGTTTTCCACAAAAACCTCGTCGGGCAGTTGCAGGTATGCCTTGACATCGTCATTGTTCTTCAGGAGATGTTCGGTTGTCCAGACGGTGTCTGCGTCCCGTTTGCGGATTTGTCTGGAAGTAAGAGTTCTGCCTGCGACGTTGACGGTCGTTGTTATGTGTCTGCCAGCTTCATCAGTCTGATCTTGAACTTTTATGAATTGATGGGCAACCGTCGGTGCTGAGTTTGTAGATTCCCAGGATTCGTGAGACTGGGCGCGGACCGGGCTGACCATGCGAATGATGTCTGTATGGCTATTGGCAAGATCGAGCAGCGGCTGCCATGACGGATCGTTGTAGACATTGAATTCATCGGTATCGTTCGGGTCGATCTTAAAGCCGCCAATTTCATAAAAACTGACAGCAGGTCTGTCAACGGAAAGGCCCTTTAAAGTTGCTAATAGTCTTTGACGTCTGTTCATTTTTTCCAACCAGTATTTCCTTATTAGTATTAACGGTTCATTACATAATGTTATAAAAGAGCTAGCGAGAGATTGATTCTTGTATACCACGACTTGTTAATCTGTGTTTGGTAAACAGCCAACCGTATCCTATCGGTATGGTGCCGCCGGTCTCCTTGGGCCCTCCCTTTGTGCCGGTGGGTATTACTGGGGCAAGGGTCTTTGCCCATGCGGCATGGTGCTTGCTCATGTCCGCGACAATATCAGCGTGATCTCTGGCAAGGTCATTTTCTTCACGAGGGTCCGTTTTAAGATCATAAAGCTTCCAACTGCCATCTGTTTTGTCTTTGATCAATCGCCAATTTTTCCATCGCACAGCGGTTAGATGACGGTGCTCTGGGTCCTTTGGATCACTGTTGAGCCAGTAAAGTCGCTGATGAACATCTCCTTGTTTTTTTCTTTGCAGGTACGGCAGGAAATTTACGCCGTCACAGCTGGCCGGCAACGTTTTTCCAGCGACAGCAGCGGCAGTGGCGTAGACATCAAGAGTACACATCAAACCGTCGTATATGGTTCCCTGTGGGATCGTTCTGGGCAATGAGACGATGGCCGGTGTGTGAACCCATCCTTCCTGCTGGGTGCCTGCGCCTTTACCTCCCCGGTATGGAGCAGCACTTCCACCCTCAGCAAGATTCGGCCCGTTGTCACCGGTCAGATAGATAAGGGTGTTTTCCTCAAGCTCGTTTTTCTTCAGTACTGCCAGCAGCTTGCCGACCTGGTCGTCTACGGAGATAATCGCCCCTGCCAGTGCACGGCGTTTGCCTTTTGCCATGGATCGTTTGCACAGTCTTTCGGGCGCATTTCTACTTGGTGAGTGAATGGCTAACGGCGAAAAGTACAGGAAAAAAGGTTTGTCCTTATTACGCTCAACAAACTCAACCATCCTGTCGCCGTCCATTTCCGTTCGCCATCCTTCGGTACCGTCTTGCTTAATGCAGATGAAGGCCGTTTTATCTTTCGCTGGCGTACGCCTGGCAACTTCCATAAATCCTCTCTTCATGGGAGACTGATCCCGCGACCCGATATCCCATTTGCCAACCATGCCGGTGACGTATCCGGCATCTCGCATGAATTCCGCCATGGTAGGTTTATCATCTGGAATAGCCAGGCCGCGTGCCATACCGTATTTGCCAAATCGCTGACCATACATGCCCATCATCATGCTGCTGCGGCTTGGACTGCATGGCGGATTTGTGATATATGAATTGGTACACTTTACGCCTTGCCCGGCCAGTTTGTCTATGTTCGGCGTCGGAATATCCTCACATCCAAAAGCACCAACATCGCCATAGCCCAGATCATCAATAAGCAGTACGATGACATTGGGCTTGCTGCGGGGAGCCTTTCGAACCATTGCCGCAAGAGAGCGAGGCATTGCTGCAGCGAAACCAAAAACGGTGGACACCGCGCCGGTAAATTTCAAAAACTGTCTTCTGTCGTACATATCTATTCCTTTCTCCTGACTGTCTATAAAGACAGGCGGATTCAACTCCCAAGTGCAACTGAGTAAAATCCTGTTTTGTTAGCCTGTTAATTTCTTACGTCCATAAAATACTTCATATAAGGTGCTATTTGACATTTGTTTATAGAAAGATGATAAATTATTGAGTTACCTTGTACTTGCTTCTTAGGGAAGCGAGAGCTGCTTTTAGATCTTTGATAAGCTTGCGGTTCTCGGCAAGAGCATAGATATTTTGCAGTTCGTTCGGGTCCTTGTCAAGGTTATATAATTCCCATCCCATGTCTCCGTAAAGAAAGTGTATGAGCTTGTGTCGTCCGGTTCTGATTCCTTCGTGCGGTCCGATTCCATAAGCTTCCTCATGGAATCGGTAGTACATTGCGGATCGCCAGTTTTCGGGTGTCCTGCAATGAGCAACGCTTGTGAAACTCCGTCCCTGAATATCTGCGGGGATCGGCGTATTAGCGTAATCGAGAAATGTTGATGCGAAATCGAGGTTTAGCACCATTGCATCGGTCGTGCTCGCAGGTTCTATGTGTTTCGGGTATCTCATCAGAAGAGGCATTCTGAGGGAATGTTCATACATAAATCTTTTGTCGTACAAACCGTGATCGCCAAGGAAGAATCCCTGGTCGGACGTGTAAACAACAATCGTGTTTTTACTCAATCCTGATTGATCAAGGTAATCCAGTACCCGGCCAATATTGTCATCGACGGACGCAATACAACGCAGGTAATTCTTCATGTACTTTTGATAAACCCATTCTCTGGTTTGCTGTTCTGTCAGACCCTCTGGAATAGAACCAAAGCGTTTGAAGTGAAGCTTCCATTGTGTTGGGCCCACATGTAGCATGTGGTTCTTGATTTGCGAGGTACGGTTTTCATAGTCGTCATTAAATGTAGTTGGCAAAGGAATGTCTTTGTCGGAGTACATTTTCATGTGCTTTTTGTCCGGTTCCCAGTTGGCGTGCGGTGCTTTGTGATGCAGCATTAAGAAGAATGGTTCAGTGGAAGATCCCTGCTTCCTGAGCCAGTTCAATGCACTATCAGTGATGAGATCGGTAACGTATCCCGTGTGTTTCTTTGACTTGCCGTTTTCGATCATAACTGGATTGTGATATGCACCCTGGCCTGGCAGAATATTACTGTAATGAAAACCTGTTGGCTGACTTTTGAGGTGCCATTTGCCCACTATGGCTGTTTTGTAACCGGCTTGTTGAAGTAGTTTTGGCAAAGTCTGTTGGCTGCCGTCAAATTTTACGAGGTTATCAACAACACCGTTTAGATGGCTGTATTTGCCAGTTAAGATGACCGCTCTGCTTGGCGAACAAATGCTGTTGGTGCAAAAACAATTGTCGAATCGCATTCCTTCTTTTGCTATGCGATCGATATTTGGTGTCTTGTTAACCTTGCTCCCATAGGCACTGATGGCGTGAGAAGCATGATCATCACTCATGATAAAAAGTATGTTGGGACGTTTGTCAGGTATAGTGGCGGCGCGGGAGAATGGTGTTGCAGCCAGTACGATAGCACTAAGGCCAATGGTTCTTAGGAAACTACGTCGAGTTTTTTTAGAGTAACTCATGATTCAACCTTTCAGCCCGCATTATTGACGGTATCAGCTTTGCATTGAAGGATGTAAGCTGCTAATTCTATTGTTTTCCAGGAATTTTTCCCCATCCGGCGATTCTCATGTTCTTCAAGTCCACATTGTCGGGGCAATCCTTGAATTGCCAGTTTGTCACAAAGTCATCCCATGTCATTTTGCATGTTTCAACTGTCCGGGTGTCTTTCCATTTCCAGTATTCGGCGTGGGCGTCAGCAAAAAACATGGTTGC
>DAOWHR010000038.1 GCA_030641315.1 Anaerohalosphaeraceae bacterium
GAGCCGTGTTGAATTTGAACCTAACGCTGAACGCCCCGCCGAGAAGGCTCAAAGAGATCAGTATGTCTTCCGGTGCGTGGTGGGCAACTTCCGCGATGGTGTTCAGGTCATTCGAGATGCGGGACATTATGTGGCCCGTTTTTGTGTTGTCGAAGTAGTTGAACGACAGCTTCTGTATGTGGCGGAAAAAGTCGGCACGCATATCCGACTCCATGCGTACCCCGAGAATATGTCCCCACTTGACTCGTATGAATGAAAATATCGAAGTCATTACTATCAGGCCAAACATGCCCGCCAGCAACACTGCCATGCCCGATAGGTCCGTATCCGTAGCCTCGTTTGGCAAGGATTCCGCAATGTGCGTATTGAGTATGTAACGAGTCAGCGGCGGGATGAAGATCGTACACAAAGAGCTGAGAACCGCTGCTGTCATTGTAAGGATGAACAGCTTCTTATGCGGCACATAGTATTTTAAGAAACGTTTATACATAAGCTCCTTCCCGGTCGAGCTTAAACCAAAGTCTGATCGTCTCGGTCATTTGTTTTCTGCTCGTACATGCCATTATCGCCAGCATTGCTTTTTTGCGTTGCGGATGTCGATGACAATAGTTTGCTGCGAATTTTCTAAAATAGCGGACGCCCTTGTAGTCATTGTGCATGTCCGAGACAAGCTCAAAGTGACGCAAAATTGTCTCGCCCTGTTCATGAAGCGATGGCGGCGTTGGCGTTTTGCCGTTCAACATGTCGCGTATGTCAGAAAATATCCACGGGTTGCCAATGGCCCCGCGAGCGATGAGTACGCCGTCAATCCCATCCATCGAAAGCCTGTCAAGTGCCGTTTGCGCATCGAAGATGTCGCCCGAACCGATGACCGTGACATTGGGATGTCTCTTTTTGACATCCGCGATTATCGACCAGTCGGCTTTGCCCCGATAGTAACCCTTAACCGTTCTGCCGTGCACAACGATAGCATCGATATTCGTGTTGGCCGCGTGTTCGCAAATTTGATGGAAATTTTCCCTTGTCCCGTCATCCGACCCAAACCCTGTGCGTATCTTGATAGTAACAGGACAATCAACCGCATCACGGACTGCCGAGATAATCTCGATAGCAACCCCCGGTTCCTTGAGCAGTGCACCCCCTCGCCCGCGACGGAGAACCTTCGGTGCCGGACACGCTATATTGATGTCGATTATGTCATAGCCTATCGAGCCAAACGCTTTGGCCGCCCGAGCCATTATCGCTGGATCCTCCCCCAGCATTTGCACCCCAACAGGAGATTCCCCAGCCGCCGGATGAAATATCCCCTTGCGAAATGCACGCTCGTTCAGGATGTTCTTAGCCAGCATAACGCCCGTAAACGTCAGCGGCGCACCATACTGACGGGCGATCTGACGCATTGCAGCATCGGTATACCCGCTTAGCGGAGCCTGAAAAAACGGCATATCAAGTTCGATGTTTCCAATTTTCAGCATAAAAAATGCACTATTTCCAGTAAAATTCGTTTTTTTAAGTTTAACCAAGTACGAATACATTTTACACTAACCTCCAATTTTTCGCAAGCAGGATGGCCCCCGATACCAAAATAGCTCTATTTGACCTCTCTTTGATAACATAGAACAGATAAACCGACTTTTTGGCACCCAACAGCAGTAAAACGATTTTTCAGGCTTGACTATCCGCACCGCCAGCAGTATATTCCTCTCCTACCTTGGTTTTGGCGCAAATATTAGACGCTATCGCTGATTGGGGTATAGTGTAACGGCAGCACGACAGACTCTGAATCTGTTTGTCTAGGTTCGAAT
Organism: Anaerohalosphaeraceae bacterium; assembly: GCA_030641315.1. Taxonomy (GTDB): domain Bacteria; phylum Planctomycetota; class Phycisphaerae; order Sedimentisphaerales; family Anaerohalosphaeraceae; genus DAOWHR01. The sequence continues at coordinate 1,806 of DAOWHR010000038.1, forward strand.
CCTAGTACCCCAGCTTTTTTGCATTATGGCATGTCCCTTATCTTGACATCAAGGCAGTTCAATTCAATCTTTAACCTTAAACTCCCACTGATGTACCTTATCTTTTCTTACATCCTTCCCCCTGCACCGCAAAACAAACCCATCCACGGTTCTTTCATAAACAAAATCCTCCCCACTGAAAATATCCTTCGCCCTGTTGGCAGGCAGCGCATCAGGCAGCTTGCCGGTCTTCGCCTTGATGATATAAACATCAACAGCACAAAGCAGGGCGTTAAAATGGGTGTCGGATCTTATTGAATAGCTGTATACACCTTTAACAGAACTCATACTTGATGTAGACAAGGCGTCATAATGTATTGTGCTTTTGCCTGTGGTTTCGTCTTTGGTGTGGCTGTCATTTAATGCTTTTTCTTCAAGCCTGACTATTTCTGGGTAAGCTTTCTGGTATGGTTTTTGGATGGCTTGTCTGATTGCTTTGCTGTGCTGAATGTAGTAGTAGTTGTTTTTGGGGCAAACAAGCCCCCAATTTTCTTTGTTAAAATCTTTAACTTGAGCCAATTGCCAATAGAAACACAACCTTAATTCCTCATTATCTCGGAACAAATCTTGAAAAGTCATGTCGGATTTTGCTTTGGCTTTGGTTGCCTTCTCTAATTCGGCGGCAATGCGTGCTGTTTCATGATCAAAGGAATCAATGAACGGAGTTCGTGACTTCTGGTGTTCAAGCAGTTTATGCTTGAGCAGTTCCAGAGTATCAATGTTTACACTCTCTTTAGAAAGGATAAGTGCCAGGGCATCTGAAGCTTTGTCTTCGAGGACGATTTTTATTACAAAACCGATACTTGATTTCGCATCAATGTGACTGGTGATGTCGTATACATCTATACACCTTTGCACCAGCTTTTGTGGCTCTTCCGAATCAAGTCGGATTCTTATGTCAGCCAACAACAATTCCGCCAAATAAAGGATACCATCTAGGGTACTGTAGTTCGGGTCATCCAACGAGAACTGCTCGCCCCAGTCGCAGTATTCGAGCTTTGATGCCTCAATAGTCAGCTCTATAGCTTTTCGGTTGGCATTAACATATGCGATAACCGCTTCGTTCGGGTCCGTCCTACCCCAGGTAACATCTCTGACGATCTTCATTATAGAATAATCAACATTGTGCAGCTCAAACGCCTTACGATAAACATCCGCCGCGTTTTGCCCTTGAGTCTCTGCCGACAGGGGGGCAGCGGCTGTTATGAACGTTATTAATATTGTCATTGCCAGCAAACTTTTTCTGTTTGTTATCCGCATGTTGTAACCCTTTTGAATTTGCGATTACTCTTTAACCTTAAACTCCCACTGATGAATCTTGTCCGCTTTAACATCCTTGCCCCGGCACCGCAAAACAAAACTATCTGCGGTTCTTTCATAAACAAAATCCTCCCCGCTAAACAAATCTTTGGGACTATCCGCAGGCAAATTATCAGGCAGTTTCCCAGTTTTCGCTTTAGCAATATAAACATCAATCGCACAAAGCAGGGCGTTAAAGCTTGTGTCTGCTTTAACAGAAAGTGTATATACCTTATATGATGGAGAACAAGATACTGATGTTATAACTGCACCGTAGTTTACAATGCCTCTCTTGGTTCTTTCGTCAAATGCCATTGCGTCATTGACCATTTTTTCTGAAATCATCTTCAGCTTTTGAGATGCCAGCTTGTATGGTTTTTGAATGATGTTTTTGAATTGCTTTTGATGTTCAAGGTAATAGTTACTGTCTAAGCCAATGTAATCAAAATGATTTTGAAAGAATATCCGTTCATTAGGATCATTGCGTGAGACCAAGGAAGTTATGGCTTCATTTTTCATCTGATCAGGTGTACGCTTATCGATGGAGTCAGACATGTATGTTGTTTCAAAATCAAGGCTTTTAATGAATGTACTTCGGGAATTTAGGTATTGATTCAAATTAAGTTTAAGTGACCTCAATTCATAATTGTCGAGTTCTGACAGGGCATCTTTAACAATAAGTCCAGTTCGGCTCTCAATATTTAACATCATAATAAACCCACCCATAGGTTTTGAATCAATATGCCTGCAAATGCCATAAACTGTCATGTATTTTTCAGTCGCCTCCTTAATATCTCCTCTGTACAAACAGGCTCTGGCATCTGTCAGCACTATTCTTGACAATCGATGAATATTAAGTATGTTGTCATAATAAGGCTCGATTTTGTCTATGGGGTCATTCGGTTCCAATGGCGATAACTCAACATGCCATTTGCAATAATCGATTTTGGCTGCCTTAACCGCCATGTCGATAACATCACGATTGGCCTTTAAGTGGTTCATAATGGCTTCATTAGGGGCTGTTGTACCTCTGACGATGTCTTCTATTCTGCTTCTTATAGCTCCATCAGGCTGATAAAGCTCAAAAGCCTTACGATAAACATCCGCAGCGTTTGGCCCTTGAGTCTCTGCCGACAGGGGGGCTGCAGCTAAAACAAGAGTTAGTGTTATGGTGATTATGCGCCAACTATTTTGACATGTCTTATGCACGATTAATTCCTTTTGAATTTTCATATGCTGTCACATTTAACGGCGACTATCATAAATCGTTATATACACATTATTTAGCCCCCTGCATTGCAGGGGGTCCGCTAACAATAACAATGCTGTTTATGCTCTCATCCCGTTCTGACATGTTCTACCCATGAATATGCTCCTGATGAAAATATTTCTTATTGGATGCACTACATTACTGGACGTACATAATACATTTTCGTTACACATAAATAAACAAAATCCCCCAAAAACACAAATTACCAAACTTTGCGAATCTGCCAACAACCACAACAATCGTAAGTGCCTTCATGACGACCACTTGACCCCCTGCATTGCAGGGGGTCCGACAACAATAACAATGCTGTTTCAAACAAAACAATGCTGTTTCAAATTTAAGCCATACTCTTTACATTTCTTTGGAACCATGCTTCTCAACATATTCGATCCGACTGTGTAAAGCATCAATATCATAGCAATAACGCACATCATATCCCTTCGTCCATACTTTACCCTCAACACTGGCCTCCCTTAACGCCACCGTTGCTGCCCGTTTGAGCTTACCTGCGATTGTTCCGATTTCATGCATATCCCAATCAAGCACAACATGTGCATGCCTGCTGCCAACTGTCATTGCATACACTTTCTTGTTAAGATTGCTTGCTTCGGCAGTTATTGCCTTTCCAACAATACAACGCTGAATTTCTGAAAGACAGACCTCTTCACCGGCCATTTCTTGTTGATTATGACGTTTCAGTGATTCGTTATCGCCCAATACAACGCCGGTTGCCACATAACCTCGCTCATCCCCTTGCAGCCAAGAACCATAAGTCGTCCATGTCAACATATAACCAACCATCCGTCTCATATTTGATCCAAACATTAAAAACTGTGTCTATGATACTTACTGCGGTTAGGATTATAAGAGTCACGCCTCAAAATGTCACTGTGATAATCCCAAAACCAACTCAAAAAACCGCCGGATTGCACAAGTAACTCTAATTTTCACAATTAACATACCCTCTAAATCACAAACAGTGCCGTATGATCACACCATTTAACCCCCTGCATTGCAGGGGGTTCGGTTGCATTAATAGTGTGATATGCGTCACAAAAAAACATATTCACCCCGTTTTTTCGCAATCATCCATGCGATTTTAAATAAAAAAGCCCGTCTTAAGCCCTGTTTTTTTTAAAATACTTCAGAGGATATAAGTTTCACACATAACCCATTCACCCCTTAGATGCCATAATTGAGCCTGCAAACCCCGTTTTCAGTGCC
>DAOWHR010000261.1 GCA_030641315.1 Anaerohalosphaeraceae bacterium
AGCTAGAGCACTTAAACTTTTTATGTATAGGTTTAGGCCGTTGTGAGGGCTTTTAACAGCAAGGCAGAAAACGCAGGCAATGCTATTCATTGCCGAGTATTTCTAACGCCGCTGGTGAAAGCCGCAGCAGGCATAAGCCATACGCTAAAAATTTAATTGCTCTAATATTCTATTCAAACATAAATATTTAAAAGGATTAATCATGCGTTACAATCTTATGATAATTTTTGTTGTTTTATTTGCTGTCAATATCGCCGCGGCAGATGAGATATATCTAAACAACGGCGACAGGCTTACAGGCAAGGTCGTCCAGCTCAACGATGGCAAACTCACCTTCGCTTCCGAACTTGCTGGCGAAGTCACATTAAACGCATCGGACATTAAAACCATCAGCACCGCCGAACCGGTAGAAGTGCATCTTTCAGACGGAACGTCATTCAGCCGCAAGCTCCTAAAGTCCACTGATGGCCAATTCTCCATCGACACTGACAATGTCCTCGCCGCTCAAAAGTTTGACCTTGCTAACGTTGCCTCATTCAATCCACCCAAAAAGGAGGCTCCGAAATGGACTGGAAGCATTTCTGCCGGTTTCGTCTCGACCCACGGCAATACGAAGAACGAAAGCATAAACGCCTCCTTAGACATGCACAAAAGAACTGAAAAGGACCGGACCACAATTTCAGGTCTGTTCATCAGGTCTGAGCAGGAGGATCCCGCCACGGGCAATATGAACAAAACCGAAGACAACTGGCGGGTAAAGGGAAAGTATGACTACTTCTTCAACGAAAAAATGTACGGTTACGTTGATGGCCGTTACGAAAAAGACAGCATTGCACAACTGGACAGGCGAGTAATAGTCGGCCTCGGTGGCGGTTATCAGTGGATCGAATCCGACGTTGCCAATTTCTCGACAGAGGGTGGTATTGCCTCACTCTACGAAAGGTTCGATAACCAGACCGACAGCAACACCGAGCTTTCGGCACAGTTTGGCTATCACTACGACAGAAAGCTAAACGGCAAGGTCACCTTCATCAATGACCTGACTTACTACCCGGCCTTTGGCAAGCCGTCCGATTACCTGCTGACCACAACTGCCGAGCTTCGAGCATCGATCACCGATACCGTATACACCAGCTTCAGGACCATCTTCGATTACGACACAACACCCGCTGCAGGTTCCGGCAGCACCGATCTAAAGTACATCTTTGGCGTTGGTATGGATTTCTAAACGGTCGACAAATACCACGAGAAAAGGCCCGTCTGTGATAGACAGGCCTTTTCCTCTTCTCTACATCATCCTTCTTTTCCGTTTCCTACAGTTCCAGCATACGAGCCTGAATATAGATCAGTATCGTTTCATTGCCGGCCTCATTAAGATTTACGCCGTACTTGCCCATAACATATTCCACAGGATTTTCAACAGGTGCATTAAGTTCATCGAGCATCGCGATATACTGAACGAAAGACTCCACATACTCAGCTGCCGCTGCATACTGAGGCATGTCAGGGTTGTTGATATTGCTGTTAAGTTCCATGCTGATCTCCGCCTGAAGTGTATCGTCAAACGGCCTGTCAGCGTATTTCTGGAATATCCCGTTTATTGCAGCAAGGTATTCTCCCTGCTCATCACGAAGGTTGCTTGCGTAGTTCACAACATTCGCACATGCTTCACACGCCTGGATAGTTGGAGTTGTTGCCTGAGTGTCACCAATTGCTATCTGCAATGATTCGCTGGTAATACCGAACTCAGCAGCAGCAGCGTCAAGCAACGCGGGACAACCCTCGACATCGGGCAGTTCCAGCATCGGCAATGGTGCTGCAGGGAGATCAGTTACTATATTTCCGTTAGTTGATCCGCAGTCAAGACAATGAGAATCTTTAGTTGTATCAAGATCAACCCGTCCAAGACTGCCCGAAACCAAAGTGGAATCTATAGGGTCGCCATTTGCGGGATCATAAACATTTAGTGGATCGTCAACGTAGCCCGTTATATTCAAGCGGTAGTAACCGCCATCGGAGACTGCCCAAGGCGACTTCAGACTTACCAGATCAAGAGTTGCAGCGTACATCCTAATGGTGGCTTCGGATATTGATTTGTTAGCACCTTTATTTCCGGTTGCGTCTGCGTATGATCCGCCGTCCATTTTAATTGTGCCCGCATATCCGCCAACAGTATGTTCGCCTGCTCCCATCATTATCTCAGCGAGGCTGTTAGTGTACCCATGAGCTTCGACCTGTATGGCTTTGAGCCTCGATGAATTAATGGTCAGATCTTTTGCGGCTAAGAGACAGATATAAGAGTGAGCACTCTCATTGATCTCGGCGTAACCATTGCTGATAACGCGAATTGCGCCATTGAAGTCTTCAGATTTATAACCGTTTACAGTCAAGCTGCCAGCCGAACTTACGGTAATACCTGCAATATTTCCACCGATGACTTGCATTTGACCGGTAGTTATGTCATAGCCTGTCGGCGCACCCGCATCATTGACGGTTACCAATAGTATTTTGCCGGGCACTAATTTATGCCTGATACTCAGGTCGCCAAGAACCATTCCGCCTCTGCCGCCGGTTAAGACAATATCACCTGCTTCTGTGCTAATCCTGTCCGGACCGCCAGGCAGTGTAACACTGTTGTTGACAAAGAAGATTCCGCCATTTGCGCCTGATTCAATGTTAACACCACTGTTGCCGGTGAAATCGATTCCGTTGCCCGCATTGAAGATGACATCATTGTCGGACCTTACGTACAGAGAGTTTCCAGCAGGACCGCTGGTTACGTACCTCGTAGCGTTGAATACAACGTCGCCGCCTGGTAAGCCTACAGTTACTAGATACACGTCCCCGCTGGCAAGCAGACTTTCGATTGTATCGATATTGAACGCGGTTAATGCAGGGGGAGCGGCCGGACCGGAATCTTCTACACCTCCGGAATCAGCTGAAATCTCCACGGTCGGAGTATAAATGGCAATTTTACCATTAGTGCCGCCATTGGCTGTAACGATTGCGCCATTTTCAATTGCCATATTGCCAGGCGAAGAGATTACAACATCCCCGCCATTGCCGTCAACTGCGCCGTTTGCATTGGTTATGCTGCCCGAAGCAAGCCTTACTGAATCGCCACCGCCTATGCTTATTGCACCGCCGTTAGCACCACTGGCTAAGTTTTCGGTACTTACAAGACCGTTCTGTAGAACATCGCCGGATCCGCTGTCGACTTTTACCGCTTTATCACTAACGTTAAGTGCAGTTGAGAATATGTCGCCAGCAGCGAGTACTATCTGACCGCTCGGCGATGTGATTGTTCCGTTATTGATTACAGATGATCCAGGTGCAGCCGAATCCATCTCGACAACAACCTTGCTGCCAGGATGACCCAGAAGTACCCTGTTGCCGGATGCCATTACAACATAACCATTGTCGCCTGTAGTAATGCTGCCGTCGTTACGAACTTTATGACCAAGTAGGGCAACACCTTCTGCTGCGTTTATTGTTGAGCCAGGATTGACCGTTACATCACCGAAGGTTCCACCTGCGACAAAATTATCATTACCAGCCAAAAAGTCCGCATCGCTTAGATTATGACTCGATGCGATCAGCTGATTGACGTTGACTATAGCTCCGCCGCCAAAGATAACACCTGCCGGGTTTACGATATAAACATTACCGCCCGTCAGGGTACCCATGATTCCGGTCGGGTTCGCTGAATTAACGCGGTTTAGCACTGATGAGCTGGCTGCCATATCAAATGCGACCGTGGCACTTGAACCGATGTCAAAGTTGGTCCAGTTAATGATCGTACCGTCAGCGACATTATTGATATCGAGTTTATTGACACCATAAGTAACGTCTGCATAGTCACCGCCTTGCGGCAATGCGCCAGCCGCCGGGTTCGAGTCAGCAAACGCAAACGGCACATTCATGTAGAACACCGACAACGCCAGCCAGCACGACAATACCTGCCTCAGTCTATACCGTCTGCAAATTCGTCTAAAAGTCTTCATTTTATTCCCCTTGTACTTATATGTGATTGATTCTGATCCATCACTTATTCAAAAATAATCCTTTGACAAATATTTTTACCATCTAAGGGCAAAATAAACATTTAACCTGCCGTCACCCTTATCGGAGTTCTTAAGGTCTTTCAGCGGATAGCCGTAATAAACACCACCGCTCACATTGTCGTTCTTCTCCCATACGATACCGCCGCCTACTGAATAAAGCTCCTGCTCGTCGTACTCGCCAGCTACCGAGTCTTTTGTATCGGCTCTGCCGTAATCGAAGAATGCGACAGGAGCGATCTTCTTAAATAATGGTTTTCTGTTTTGGCTTAATTTATAGTCAGGGTTCACAAGTTGATTCTTTTTCACAAGGTCATACTCATACTGCAAAGATGCAAGAACACCGCCGTCAGCCACGATAATACTTTCATTGTAACCTCGTACAGAATACATGCCCCCGAAAGTTGTCATCTTTGCTGGAACAAGCCTCTCGTTAGGACGAATATACTTCGCTGACATCTGCACACGCTCAACCTTATCAGACTTAAGATACTGCTGATGATCAGCACTGAATGTCCAGATCGCGAAATCACTCTTAGCATTGTTCCTTGCCGCCGTGTAGTACCTCTGTCCTGATCCGCCGATTCGTTCGCCTCGGTTTATGTCGAACGATGTCTTGCTCATATCATTAGAGCGGTGAACCTCGGTGCCGATCGTAAACATGTCAATATAGACCTTACTGCCCAAACGCTGAGCAAACAATGAAGATGTTACCTTACTTTTTTCGCGGCTCAATGTAGCATAAACATCTCCAAACCAGCCCTTGTGCTGTACCGCGTTATATTTCAGCGTACCGCCGTAAACATAACCGTTACCAAGAAACTCAATATTATTTCCGCCGTTGACTTCAAACTCGCTTCTCCCCCCAAACACCGTAAACCTCAGCTTAGGACCCCATACAGGCACATCGTAGCTGGCGAATATTGAATAATCATCTTTAGACAACCTGTCATCGACAGGAGCATGTATGACACCGATAAACTTGTCATCTCGCCCGGTCACATTCGTATTGATCACACCAAAACGCGGCGCCCATCTTCTGTCTTTCGTGCCTGCGTTATCGACATGAGCAAACCAGTGCCACGGGCTTATCTCATATATATTGTAGTCAACTGCCAGAGTATCAGCTTCTTCGCCCTTGGATACCTTTGCTGAAATATATCTGTCAGGATTCTGATTCAGCAGATTTATAAATTCGTCGACCTTTCTGCCTCGAAGTGGCATATTAGGTTCGGCAGGGGACCATTTTTCCAGGAGGTCCTGTCGTAAATAAGGCTTCTCGGATGCCTGCCCCGAAACGTTATAATAGCTTGAATCGACTCTGGAAACCTTAACTTCGATAATATCGAGAGTAAGCACATCGTTTTGCAATGATGTTTCACCATCGAATGTACTTGCTGGCACATACGCATAGATGCCCGAATAACCCTTCGAGGTATATCGTGCCACAAGATACTGCGTAAAACCAGAGATAGTCCGTGCCGATACATTACGTTTCTCTCCGGGAAAATTGATAATATCCTTCAGTGTCCGCATATCAAAAAGCGAATCACTCTCAGCTTTTTTAACCGACTTATCAGATGTTGTGTATATATCAGGTAATCGGCCAAGCAGTTGTTCCTTTGTCAGCAGGGTGTTGCCGGTGATCTCAACAGAACTCACTGCGAAAACAGTGGAGTTATCGACGGGCAGTTTCAGATTCTCCCCTGAATCGACTTCCGCAGCACCAGCGTCAGACTCACGCTTTGCCTTGTCAGCCGCATCGCGAATATCTTTCATTGCCTGTTCGTCTTCGCCATATGCGACATCGCCGACCAGCATAAATGCGGACAGGACGCCAACGAAAATAACAAAAGCGCATGACAGACTTACCAGTTCACTCCTTGTTTTAGTAACCACGAAATTACTCCTAAAATCAAAATCCGTTTCTTGTTTATTACAAACAACGTTTAGTAAGAGTATCCCAACACCCCAAGTTGAAAAAACATTTTACTTGCGCATAATTTTATTATCAAGGCTGAAGTCGGCTTGACGCATTCCGATTAGTACATATTATACACCGTTTGCTATTTAATAACAAATTATTATAGCAAAAAAATGCTTATCAGTACTGATAAATGACTGCCTGATAAATAGAAGTGAAACAGGAATGTCTATGGTGCTAATATGCGGAATATATCAAAAAAGAAGATTTCGCCAATTCGTCCCATAAAAGAATCGCATACGGGTCACAACTTGACAAATGGACTGGGATATGATTGTATATCCATATCTACTTTAATTAGGTCATTAATGTAACACGCAAAAATATTAAATAGACATGAAGATGTTAAAAATCCCCAAAAAGCAAATTTTTTTCCAGATAATTATTTGACTTTGCCCCAAAAACTTGCAATGCGGGAGTGTTTGAGATATTTATGAGAGTATACCGGCAATTGATTCACTTATGCGCGCACCGCATGTCGGTTAACTTTTTCACAGGAATTTGACTTGATTAGTGCTTTGTCCGCTGTAAAT
>DAOWHR010000022.1 GCA_030641315.1 Anaerohalosphaeraceae bacterium
CTTGTACAAATTGCCCGAAGCCCCGGAATCCGTAAAGGATCCGCACTGCTTTTTGCTGAGCATTCTAGCTCAATACGGACCTCTTGGCCTGGTCGGATTTGTAATTGCGTTTGCCGTTCCACTGCTGTGGCTGGCTCTGGGTAAGAGCAACATACCGCCACCTGAAATTGCTGAGCAAAACATACCCAAAGCCCAAACCGTCACGCTGATCGCTGGCATCGCTGCCTGTGCGGCGATGCTCATAATAAGACCGATGCTGATTAAGGCCTCCGGCGCCGAGGGCGCAGTCGATGTGGCATATATAACTCTGTATCTTTACATCATGCCTCTGATCTTTTTCACAATTGGCTATCTGATGATCTGGGCAATTGCAAAAAACAATTCGACACTTACACAGACAGGCTCATCCAATGCACCTGTCGCTGTCATTTTCTGCTGCCTTTGTGCAGTACTGGTCGCCAATCTCGTGGACTTCGCGATATTTGAGCCTGGCATAATGACAACCTTTTGGATAATGGTCGCCGTGCTGATCGCTCTTAAAAACGAAAACACCGCTGCCATAGATAATCACTCCCCTGCCTCAAAACCAGCAAGAATTATTGTGCTGGGAGCAACTATAGCGGCGCTGATAGTTCTGCTGATCTACGCCATTGCCCCTGCTGTAAAAGCAAGCGACTTAAATCAGCAGACCATCCAGGGCAAAGCAAATCCATACGACCTGCTGGATAAAGCGGCGGCAGTTGACAAACTAAGCCCCACGGCCTTGGAACTTAAAGCGAAATATGCTCAACAGCAGTATTACCAGACTGCAAAAACAAATCCGGCAATACTTGAATACGCGGTCACTGCCCTGCTGGAAGCAATTAAAAGAGAAAGTGCTAATTTCAAGTACCACGAAAGGCTTAGCGATCTCTATCTGCAACTCGCCGAATCTTCCACCGGCCCGAACAGAGAAACCAACCTCAATAATGCATACGATCAAATTACAAAGGCGATAAAGCTCTATCCGGGTCTGGACAGGCTCTGGTTCGATGCCGCACAGATAGCCGAGCGGCTGAATAACCAGCAGGCGACAATAGAAAATTACTCTAAGGCTGTTGAGATCGAACAGGCCTATCGAAAGCTGTTTGAGGTAATGTACCCTGGCAGAGATATGGTCAGCAGGCTCGGAGAGGAAAAATTCAAATACGCAAAAGAAAAGATGGACCAGCAAAAAAAACAGGACAGAACGCAATAAGCACCCTGCCCCAATCAAAATTTGTTAGACTGAGTTAGTCAAGCTGACTAAGTATTTCTTCCGGAATGTCGAAGTTTGCGTAGATGTTCTGTATGTCGTCATGGTCCTCAAACTCATCCATCAGCGTCAGTATTCTCTTTGCGAGATCAACATCTTCAACCGGGACCGTGTTCTGTGGAACCATGGACAGTTCAGCTGTTTCAAGTTTGACTTCACCATCTTCAAGAGCCTTTTTCAGTTCGTCATACGCGTTTGGTTCGCAGGTGATCTCAAATATCTCGCCAAGATTCTGCATATCGTCAGCGCCTGCAGAAAGAGCTATCTCCATCAGGTCATCCTCACCGATTGCATCGGACTTGACTGTTATAACGCCCTTCTTATCGAACATCCATGCGACACAGCCGCTCGCGCCAAGTGAGCCGCCGCGTTTTTCGAATATCTTCTTGATCTCAGGCGCGGTCCTGTTGCGGTTATCGGTCAGCCCGTCAACCATAATTGCAACGCCGCCTGGCGCGTAACCTTCGTAGAGAATTTCTTCATAGTTGACAGCACCAAGTTCACCAGTGCCCTTTTTGATCGCTTTTTCGATAGTATCCTTGGGCATATTCGCTGCTTTGCCCTTGTCAATAGCATATCGAAGAGTAAGGTTCTGGCTTGGATCGCCGCCGCCTGCTTTGGCTGCAACAATAATCATACGTGCTACCTTGCTCCACACCTTACCGCGTTTCGCATCGTTAGCAGCTTTTTTATGCTTAATACCAGCCCAATGAGAATGACCTGACATATTTCACCGTTTCCTGTAAAATTAACTTCAATATATTAGAACTGACTCTAGTGAATAACCTTGTTCAATGGATATGTTATGATCCCCGAAGCGCCCGCGCGTTTCAACTCAGGAATAAGCTGCCGTTCGGTTTTGCCTTCGATAACGATCTCGATAGCAACGAAATCTTCGTCAGCTAAAGTTGATATTGTCGGACTCTTTTCGGCAGGCAATAACGCAAGAACCTTGTCGAGATCCTTTCGATTTGCATTCATCTTCAGTCCGACAAGCGTCTTTGCATCGATTGCAGCGTTTAAGAGGATTGCAATATTCTCGATCTTCTGGCGTTTAAAATCATCGGCCCAGGCATCTTTGTTGGCAATGAATCTTGTCGTCGAAGTCAATATGGTATCGAGAACCTTGAGATTGTTTGCACGCAGCGACGAACCGGTCTCTGTCAATTCAACGATTCCACTAACCAGACGCGCCTTAACCTCGGTAGCTCCCCAACTGAACTCAACCTTAACGTTGATATTTTTTTGCTCGAAATATTTTTTAGTCGCGTTAACAAGCTCTGAAGCGATAATTCCGCCTTCAAGATCTTCAGGCTTATTGATGTCGGACTCATTAGGGACCGCAAGCACCCAGCGGGCAGGCTTGCTCGTGGCTTTGCTGTACAGAAGTTCGCAAACTTCATGAACGTCACTGCCGTTTTCCATAACCCAGTCATGGCCTGTGAAACCGGCGTCAAGAACGCCGTCTGCGACGTAACGGCTCATCTCCTGGGCACGAAGAAGTATGAGGCTTATTTCTTCATCATCAATTCTTGGGAAATAACTTCGCTCATAACCTGAAACATTGAAACCTGCTTTTTCAAACAGATCGAAAGTGGCGTTTTGTAAACTGCCTTTTGGCACACCTAACTTTAATACTTTATCTGACAAGATCATATTCCTTCATTACTATTATTTCTTTTTTGCTGCCTTCTTCTTCGCTGTTGGCTTTTTCTTCGCCGTTAGCTTTTTAGCCGTCGTTTTTGCAGCTGTTTTTGCAGTTGTTTTCTTTGTTACTTTTTTTGCTGCCGCCTTCTTAGCAGTCTTTTTAACGGTTTTCTTTTTCGCTTTTTTAGCAGTTTTCTTCGGTTTGGCTGACTCGCTCTGCTGCCTCAGCAGTGAATAGAACGTCCATGCATCCGAAGCGTGTATCTGTCTTTCAAGAAAACCTTCAACGTCATGCGGCTTCGCAGACGGATGAACAAGTCCTTCGTTATGAAGGTAAGCGATCATCTTTCCGTTCAGAGGTATGGCATGGCCCTGCAGAGCCGTCAAAAAACAATAGCTGCACACAAATTGCGTCATACCGCGAATCTCTTCGAGTTCCTTTTTGGCTTGTCTCTTGCCAAGTTCCTTGAGCTCTTCAAGGCTTATCTTATCGTCTCGTTCGAGAACCGCATTCAATATTTTCGGCAGTGTTACAGCCGTTTCGTGCATACGCTTAGGATCACCGAGTACGTCTTCGATCTCCTCCGGCCTGGAAACACGCAGATCATTAAAATCTACGAAATGCTTCTTGATCCGTCTCATCGCCGAATCCGCTGCTGAGACTGTCGTATTCTCGCTAACGACAGCATAGATCACAGTTTCAAGAACGTCCTCGCGCTGGGGTATCGCAGCAGCTTCGTTTTCTTTTTTCATAGCCTTAAAAAGCTTATCAACCTTCTTGGCGTATTTTTTACTGTCTTTCATTTTTCTCGTTATCCGTAATTGGTGTGTTTAAACCGGATTCCAACTCCATTTCCTCAGCATCCTTTTGTTTGTATTCAGCCGCGGCCTGCTCGATGACATCTAATACCTCAAGTGTTTTCTTTAGCTTTGTATCCTCATAAAATGTCAGGGCAGGCAAAAACCGCGTAGTCAGCTTGTCGCCCAGCATTGAACGGATATGACTGGTAGCATGCTGTATCGCCTTAAAGGTCTTTCGGGCGGCAACATCATTTTCAGCCATGATACTCAAATAAACAATCGCGTTACGAAGATCGGGCGATATATCAACTTCTGTAACCGAAATTAAACCTGTTATTCTGGGGTCGCTAAGGCGATTCTGAATAACATCGCTGACCGTGTCACGAATCACCCTGCTTATCTTCTCTTGTCTTCTCAACGACATAATAACACCAACAAATATATGTTCAGGCCAAATATAAGGCCTTTACAGTTTCCTCGCCATCTCTACGACCTCGTACGCCTCAAGCGTGTCGTCGACCTTGATATCGTCAAAGCCCGCGATCTTAACGCCGCACTCCAGGCCAGACTTGACTTCACGGACATCATCCTTAAAGTGCTTGAGCGAATCGATACTGCAATTGTCACGTATAACAATGCCGTCCCTGATCAGCCTAACCTTGCCGTTCTTTGCGATCACACCATTGGTGACATAACAGCCGGCTATCGTACCGACTCGCGAATGCCTGAATGTATTTCTAACCACAAGTTTGCCAAGCTGATTTTCTTCGAACTCCGGCTCAAGCATACCCAGCATAGCATCCTTAAGATCCTCGGTGATACGATAGATAATGTTATAAAGCCTGATGTCGACACCGCTGGCTTCGGCGATCGATTTAACACGATCATCAACAGCAACACTAAAGCCGATTATAATCGCTCCGGAGGCCTCGGCCAGAACAACGTCACCTTCGTTTACACCGCCAACCGCGGCGTGAAGGATATTGACCTTGACCTTTTCAGTGCTGATATCAGTGAGATATTTCATCAGAACATCTACCGAACCCTGAACATCTGCCTTGAGGATAAGGTTAAGCTCTTTGACGTTGCCTGCTTCGATCTGACTGAAAAGATTTTCCAGCGTGATCTGCGACCGCTGAGCCAGGGACCGCTCTCTGGACATACTTTTGTTCTCTTCGGCCGCTTCCTTAGCTATATTGATATCCTTTACGCAGAACAGCTTGTCGCCTGCCTGCGGTACTTCGTTGAGACCGGATATTTCGACAGCCATAGAACTTGTAGCCTTTTTAATACTTCGGCCTCTGCTGTCCTTTAAGGTACGGACCCTGCCGTACCCCGTACTGGCAAGAATAGTATCACCTTTATTCAACTGTCCCTCTTTTATAAGTACAGTGGCGACAGCACCCTGTGTAGGTGTCATCCTTGCTTCGATGACCCAGCCCATTGCCGGTATACTGTTGTCTGCCTTGAACTCCTTAAGCTCTGCGATGTAGTCGAGATGTTCGAGAAGATCGTCGATACCTTCACCTGTTATCGCACTGGTCTTAACAACCTCATAGTCGCCGCCCCACTCACCCGGGGTTAAGTCATGCTCGGCAAGTTGACCATAAATTCTATTAATGTCCACACCAGCCAGATCAATCTTATTCAATGCTACGATTATCTCGACACCTGCTGCCTTGGCATGGTGGATAGCTTCGATAGTCTGAGGCATCAAGCCATCATCAGCAGCTACGACCAGGACGACAACATCAGTCATGTTTGCACCGCGGGCACGCATCGCTGTGAATGCTTCATGGCCGGGAGTATCAAGGAACGTTATCAATCGTCCTTTCCACTCTACCTGAGATGCGCCGATGTGCTGGGTTATGCCGCCTGCCTCACCTGACGCTACCGAGGTCGAACGTATCTTGTCAAGCAGGCTCGTCTTGCCATGGTCAACGTGACCAAGCATTGTAATGACCGGCGGTCTTCTTTTGAGATGGTTTCTTTCTACGGTTTTAAATTCAGCTTCTATCTGCTGCTGGATAGACTGCTTACGCTCAACTATCAGCTCCGTGCCGAATTCAAGCGAGATCAACTCTGCCATATCTGTTGCGATAGACTGATTGGCAGTTACCATAACTCCCTGTGCCATCAACTTGCCAATGATTTCACTTACTTTTACCGCTATTGCCGCAGAAAGATCTTTGACTGTTATCGGTTCTGCAATGCTTGCCTTCTCAGGCCGCTCGACATTGCTAAACCCTGCCTTCTTTCTCGATTCAATACGCCTTGAAGGCTTTGTCCTGAATGTCTTTCCCCTTGCCGCGGCCAGTCGAGCACGTCTGTCTTCAACATCGCGGGCACGCATCTTTCGGCCGCCGCCCTTGTTCTTTGCACCTTCTTCGGTACTACCTACCGCTGCGCCTTTGCCGTGACCACCTCGTTTGTCCCTGGCACCTCTCTTGCCCTTAGCCGAAGATGATCCTGGAACATCCTGCATCAAAGGCTGTGAGATCGGCTGATCATACTTTGGCCTTGACGCTGGCCCGGGACCTGTACGTACAGGTCGTCTGCGTCTGGTCTCCTGAGGCTCAGGTGCTTCGACACGGATAACTTTGGGACCAGCCAACTTGGCAGGTTTTGGCTTGGTCATCATAGGACCAGCCGGTGCTATCACTTCAGGTTTTGGCGGTTCGTATATCGGCGGAGGCTGGATCTTTTCAGATTCCGTTGGGCCATCGGGTTCCTCCGGTTGTGCTGCCTCAACATCTTTTTCGTCGACTGCCTTTTCGTCTACTGCAACCTCTTGAGCTTCAGCTTCGACCGCCGCTTCCCGTTCAGCAACGATTTCCTCCGGATTCATCGCAACTGCGGCTAGCTTTTTGTGATCTTTTGTTTCTTCGATCACCGGTTCGACTGTTATTGCAGCAATCTCATCTTTCTGTTCGGCAGGCTGCTCCTTCTCCTGTTTGATCCTTACATCCGTAAGATCAACACGACCGGCGTGCTCGACTGTGGTGGTGTGCTCTCCTTCGCTGAACCACTCACGAATAGTCGCAGCCAGACCCACACCAATAGTGGACATGTGATTCTTTATGTCCAGCCCTTCAGCTTTACACTTCTCGATGATAGCCTTGCTTTGTACGCCAAGCTCTTTTGCCAGAATATGTACTCTTGTGGTACTTTTAGCCAAACCTGTTTCTCCGCAATGCGCTTTACATAACCTTAATTTATAAAGACCGGTTCATTATTCTTCCGGCAATTCCTTTTTAGCTTCAGACGGCACACCAGCCGATTCCTGCTCCTGCTTGAGCAGCTTCTCGGCAAGCTTATTCTGCTTTTCAGAAGCCATTCTCTTGGCTTCCTGCTCAGCTACAGCGACAATTTTCTTTGCGACCTCCGCTTCTATACCAAGCTCATCGATAAGCGGCTCAACGCCAACCTCTTCCAGATCGAGCACTGATATGATCCCGAGCGCGATCAGGTCATCGACAAGCCGGTCAGTGGCACCATCGACTGAAGTTACACAAGCAACCATCTGCTCTACACCCTTGTTATATTCGGTAGGAGTCAGGATGTCGATATCCCAGCCGGTAAGTCTTGCCGCAAGCCTGACATTCTGCCCATGCTTGCCGATCGCCAGACTAAGCTGATCTTCGGTAACGACAACAGTGGCCCTTCCAAGTTCGAAGCAGATAGCTATCTCGCTAACCTCAGCGGGCTTTAAGCCGTTGGCGATAAGTGTCTGTGACGAATCCGACCAGCGAACAATATCAATCTTTTCGCCGCTCAGCTCATCGACGATGTTGCGAATCCTGCTGCCCCTGACACCAACGCAGGCGCCGACGGCGTCAACTTTGTCGTCATGCGAATCGACAGCGACCTTGGTGCGATAGCCTGCCTCACGGGCCAGAGACTTGATCTCAATTATTCCTTCAGCGACCTCCGGAACCTCAAGCTCGAAAAGCCTCTTAATGAAATCAGGATGGGTACGTGACAGGATGATCTTGACCTGGTTGGAGACTTCACGAACATCGTATATCATGCAGCGAATACGCTCGCCGACATGGTGAGTTTCGCCGCCGATCTGCTCGGTTTTGGGCATGACACCCTCTGTACGCTGATCGATGTTGACCACAAGATTGCCGCCTTCATAACGACCAGAGGTACCGTTTATGATCTCACCTTTGCGCTTGGCAAACTCAGTGAACACACTGTCACGCTCGTCAGCTTTGATCTTCTGAATCATAACCTGCTTGGCGGTCTGGGCCGGAATACGGCCAAGTTTGCGGATGTCAATCTGAACACCGTCTTTATATGCCGATATCTGGCCGGTCGCACGGTCGATACTGACTTCGATCTCGCATTCTTCCTGGGCACCAAAATACTTCTTGGCAGCCGAGATCATTGCCGCTTCAAGATCCTCAAACAGAGACTCTTTGCTGATGTTCTTGTCACGAGCAATGTTATCAACAATCCTGATTAATTCCTGATTCATTCTCTTTTGTACCTCATATATAATAAAAAAAGTGGAACCATTCAGGTTTCCACTTCTAATTTGCATCGCAGCTTACGCAGCATCAGCACAATAGTCTTGTCGATTTTATCGCGGCTCTAAGACATTATCTCTGCCTTTCTGCGACAAAAACGCCAGCACAGGACACCTGAACTACCAAATACAAAATCCGTCCATGGACAATAGCCAAATCCGTATAGCATATGTGATCACTATACTTATGCACGGCTGTTTAATTCCAAATATCTCATCACGCATTTCCCTGTTTGCGTCAACAATAATTTTTACAATGCGACCAATTATAGTACTCCAAGGCGCAATGTCAATAAATATAAGCAATTATTGAAATTAAAACCGCCCCTGAAATCATAAATTACCTGATATAGATTGGCCAGTAGGCCAATGCCAGCCGCAAATGCACCTTGACCACCAAACCACTAACTATTTACGCTCATTGACAACCAGATATTCCGGTCATTATCGGCAGACAATGAGGGTCAAGTCGTACTTTTTCATTCAAACTCCAA
>DAOWHR010000236.1 GCA_030641315.1 Anaerohalosphaeraceae bacterium
TCCGCCGCCGCCACCGCCGCTAAAACCGGCAGCTGCTCCGCCGCCGCCGATCAGAGACGCGGTTCCGACTCCGACACCTAAAAATGGTGCGGTCGCAAGTGATGTTGTACCAATACTGGCCGAAAGAGTTTGACTTACCGATACCAAGCCTATTGATCCAACTGAACCAGCAACCTGGGCCGACATCACCTGGTTAGTCATGAAAAAGACAGGGGACACTGGATTGACTCCATGTTCACATGCGTAACCTGCACAAAGATTGTTTAATTGCGTAACCTTTAAAGCATCTGTCTTGGCCCACATCGGCAGGTTCATTTTCGACTTATCTTTCACCTTGAGCATCTTCTCCTTAAGACCGATCTTTCTTACAAACTCGGAGAACTTTTTGCCGGTCTTAGTATCTTCTTTAAAGCCAAGATCGATCGGCTTACCCCTTGAGTCTGTTTCCATTACCGCTGTTTGGTAACATACTATTGACTTTGAAAACCCGGCTCTTGCTGACTCTATCGTAACAACAGAGACGCTCATGTACATTCGCTCGATAGCCGGATCGAATACACAAACGCTGTTGACCCTTCCTTTCAAACCGTCAGGGGTAGCCGTAGCGTAAGGCTCGGACAACGCCCTGACCACGACCATGTCACCGGCTTTTTTGGTATTCATTTTTTGTGACGTCAGAGTAAAACTTAACTTTGACGGATATGAATTGCCCAGAGATGACAGATCGAACGATTGTTTCCATGTTTTATTTATATTATTTGTTGTGTTCCTCTTAAGCGATCGAACACAGGTATTACTGATGAATTTCTGAAGTTGGAATTCAGTACTGCAGTCAGACATGAGCATTGTTCTTTTGTCGAGAGTAAACGACATTTCCTTGCTTCGACCGTCAGCGAGAATTCCATATCGAAATTGATTGTTCTCAAGCGGTTCTTTTCTCACCCGGAAATTTGTTTCGTACCTGTTGTTGTATTCGCCGTCTCCTTTATACTCCACCGTAGAGATCAACTTATAATTAATTGTGCTTTGCACCTCCGCAAAAACAAACTGGCTGACCAGACAAACAACCAGTAATGCGAAAAGAAACCTTGAGCTGTTACTGAAATTCCTCATACTTTGTCTCCTTGAAAAAATTATTGATCGTCTTCGATAAGCATCTATCCAGTACTTGACTTATCGATTCTCTACTTAATGAATCGTCCATAAGTCTGTATCTACTGATAGTAAAACCCACATTTTAGTCCGGTAAAATGCGCGTTTATTTTTAGGGTCATTCCTGTTGATCTATTAGTAAATACCTTGTCCAGATAATCGCAAGGCTGGCATAAGGAAAATTAAACTACGATTAATTGTTCGTTATCTCTCTATTTTACAGAACTTTATGCGTAACGAGTCCTGACGGACCGGCATACATCCAATTACTGTAATCAAGAGTTGAGAAGATACCTTCACCATTGATGAAGGCATGGGTGATGGTGATGCGGTTAAGCAATTCTGGCATGGTTTATGAAAATTTGTGATCGAAATCTACTGTGTTTTTATGTTAGCTGCAACATTATTAAGAGCACCAATCTTTTCAGGATTGACGAATCTTTCGACTATTTTACATTTCTTGTACAGGATCGGGTCCGTCTCTTTAATTTGTTCTATATCGTTACGTCTTAAATAGCAGTGAGTTTCCGCGAAATCTTCATTATGATTGATACTTCCATATAAGCTCGGCATTGCTGCCGGCCTCGGGGCTACAGGCAACAGCGCCCTGACATATAACGCCCCGGTATTATACTCGCGCACTTGAACACTCTCAAATTCCTCGTAGAACTTTTCCCATTCACCACTTATTTCGGATTTGATGTTAAACTCATAACTGTGGCTGGCTTCATGTAAAAATACATCGTTTGCACGCGGTGTAAAAGATAGTATTTTACCCAGCGGCGACCTGTTTTTAATGTGTATCGGGAACCGATTCCAATAATCGGCTTCGTCAACGTAGCCCAGCATGAGCGACCCGCCCGACCCGACTTCATCAAAAGAATCTTCTATAATGATCGGCCCAAGATTATCGATGAAATGTCTCGGGCTACCCTCCAGATCTTCATCAATTATGTCGAGCAATTTACAGACACCATTCTGGTTTGAAGTGCTCTCGACGTCTATAGTGACGTTATGCTTCTTTTCTATCTCGATAACCTTCTGGCTTATATTATACTCCGGTGCGCATCCGCAAACAAATACCAGCAATGATAATACAATTTTCACCTGCGTCGACATAAAGGATCACCCCCCATTTCTCGTGAAACTGAAGCATTATACCGGTCAGTTACTGAACCGGTACCGCTATGCCGCACCAACATCGAGAAATGTTTACTGTTAATTTTTTGATCTTCCGTGAAGTTGCCGTTACGCCTAAACGCAAAAACGGCTGTTTTTCGAGATGTGTAAACCTGCGTGAAACAAAACAGGCTTTCCCACCCATACCTCCATGCAGCCCCATAAACCTTTAACTGAATATAGAAGCTTTGCTCCCTATCCAGTTGTGATCATTGTATCATTATTGCAAAGAAAAATCAAGATATTTATGCCTGACCACGCAGTCGATGGAAGCTGGCTTCAATAACACATTCCGGTTTTTCAGCGTTATTATTAAGGTTTTGACTGAAAGATACCAAAAACTCCTCACCGCCAGCGTCCCATAACATTCACTTTAAGAAGCATCAACGATATGTCTGTTTAGCCTTTTTTTGCCGGATATTTATTGCAGTTCCTTGAGCGTGATATCCTTGTACCAGGCTTCACTCGCCCCCCCTGAGTGTATCTGCAAACCTATCACACCAACCTGCTCGACAGACTCATCAGCTTCGACATAGTCAACCGTTTTATATCCGTTGATCCACAACCCAATACGTTTCCCTTCGCAGCGTATCGTGTAATCGTTCCAGTCACCCGGTTTGAGCACCTTTGCAACTTCAGCCTTATCCGCCCAGGCCAGAACTTTCCGCCGCCGCGATTCATCATACAAACACCCCCAGTACTGCTGCCCCATATCAGCCTGATACCCAATCACCTCATGGTGATTGGGTATGCGACGTGAGCGTATCTGAATACCCGCGTTAGCATTGTCACCCAGCAGTTTTACCTTCAAACGCAGTTCAAAATCACCGTATTGCTTTTCGCTGCACAGAAATTCATTTCTGGGAATTTTCTCTTTCAGCGTACCCCCAACGATCGCACCGTCTTCGATCCGGAAAGCGTCAAGATTCCCTTCCCACCCGGCAAAGCTCCTGCCGTCAAAAATCGAAACCGCCTTGCCCGCACCTGATTTATCAATCGTAGACATTTCTTGCTCGCCGCAGCAATCGACCGTAACACCTTCAACTTTACCGCCTGCCGGATTTACCAGCCGTGCGCAAAAACCCCATGCCGAAGTGTTCTGCGTAACCTTCAACATCAAGCTGTTGCTCCCTTGTTCCAGAACAATATTAACCTTGTCCGCACCCGGCGTCACTGCTCCTGCGGTGTTGCTGGAATGAACAACTTTCCCGTTCAGCCAAACCTTAATACCGTCATCTTTGCCGATCTCAAGGACTGCCCGCTGTTTCGATTTGGAATGGATCGTAGTCCGTACATAAGCTGCACGCTGCTGGCCCGGATAAAGTTTCAGCAGATCGAGTATCCAGGGCTTTGGGTTACTAACGTCAATCGGCAGCAGTGACCATTTAACATCACCCCCGGCAATTTCCGGGGCAAAAACCTCATCAAAAAGCCTGGAGTAATTCAAACCGTCCTTAGCGTACGGACCACACACCTGCCACGCGACAATGTGATCACCGAATCTATTGATTGCCCTGATGATCTCATCGGCCTGGCTGCGAGTCCTTTCGCTCTTAGCCGTCCCCTTAACCCGCTGCGCAGCTAACCGGACCCTGGCCGGCATTACACCTGCTGTCGCCCGGGCGATACGTACTGCCGCCAAACATGCCTCTTCGGCAACTGCAGGTTCGTCCAGATACGCTGCAACTGTTTCCAATGCCGTAAAATGCTCCACATTTGCAAGACCCGCCAATATCAGTTTCTTTTCATTGTCGCCGCTCGCGCCTCTTATGGCCCGGCTGTATATCTCAACTTTTTCCTCCAACGACAACTCTACGTCCACACCGACAAGACGAATATATCCTCGAAGTGCGATCACCCTGTTTTTGCTGTCAGACGATTTGAATGCCATCTCGGACAGAATCCCCATAGCCCTTTGATCCGGCCACACCGCCAAGGCCCGGATCGCCGCATCACAAATATCCCCATCTTCATCAACAGCCGAACGCTTCAATATCGCAAAAGATTTATCGTTTGGAACATTACCCAGCGCACGCAGCAGCGAACAGCGAACGCCCGCTTCATCGGTTGCGTTAAACGCCGCAATAACTTCATCGCAGCGTTTGGATTCATCTTCCATCTTCAAAGCGACAGCGGCAACAGCGGTCTCTCCATACCCGCGAACCCTGTCATTTTTGGTTGCGACAAGCAGCGACACAAGTTTGGCAATATCTTTCGGCTCTGATAACTGCCTGAGCGCCTTAAAAGCCGCCACTGCGACAGCTTCGTCTTCATTTGCCGCTTCTCTACGCATAAGCGGCAAAGCTGCCGCGACCCGCCGCTTGGCCAGAATATCGATTAGCTCGGCTCGCAACTGACCTTTTGCCGCCCTGACACCGTCCATGATCGCCGCATCGACTCTATCGCCATTGAGCATCACAAGGCTCTCAGCAGTAACGGAGGCCTCCTCGCCGCTAACGCCCAGGGATTTGATCATAATACCCACCGAAGACGCGCGGCCTACTTTGCCCAGTGCCTTTAACGATGCAATACGAACCTCCACATCCTCACTCGCCGCAAGGTCCATAATCCCTTGTCGCACACACGGATCATTGCGTTCGGCCAAAGCATCTATAACCAGCACCTGTATAGCTGGCTCCAGCTTAGGAAGCTCAGCAACCAGCTTTTCAGTTACACCCGATGACGGCAG
Source organism: Anaerohalosphaeraceae bacterium (assembly GCA_030641315.1). Taxonomy (GTDB): domain Bacteria; phylum Planctomycetota; class Phycisphaerae; order Sedimentisphaerales; family Anaerohalosphaeraceae; genus DAOWHR01. The sequence goes on from DAOWHR010000236.1 coordinate 5,021, forward strand.
CCGACGAACGGCACCAAGAGCCATATCGATCATCACTCCATCATCGGACCGAAGCAGTTCGACAAGCATCGGCAAACCAGCTGACCGGCGAACAATGATCGCGTTATAAACCGCCGCCCCTCGCAAATGCGTTGGCACCTCCGCCTTGATGACTGCATCGTACAATTTGATGGCTCGTCCAGCCGGCATCTGACCGGCACTGGCAAGACACGCATTTGCTGAACATTCTCGCATAGCCTGCGAATCAGACTTCAGTAAACCAAGCACGACCCCGACAGCTTCGTCCGTAGCGATACACCCAAGAGCTGAAACAGCAGCGTCGGCAACAGTCATATCTGAGCTGCCAACCAGCGTCTTAAGGATCGGCACCGATCTCGCGTCTCTCCTTACACCGACCGAATTGATCACGCCTGTAAGCTGCTTGCCCTTAAGCTCTCCCATCGCGTTTCGCAACGCATCGTCGACACTGCTATCATCAATACCCTCCAAAGCGATCCTTGCGTAATCGCCAAGGGAACCGTCGTCCAACAGAGTCGCAAGCACAGGCACCGCTCGCTTCGTCCCGCATACCGCCAACTCCTGACATGCCCTGGACTTTTCAAACAAAGATGCATCGGACCGAAGTGTCGCGATATACTTCTGCTCATCACCACCCGCCCCAGCGAGCAAACTAACACCGCCGATCACATTAAGAAACACAAGTCCGACGATCACGATATATCTGTATGTTTTCATTATGTTATCCTTCTATTCGATTAATCTTCACTCACCGACTCGTTGTCAAATGTGCCACGGCGAACGCATCGCACGGCTGCGCATCCGGTTGGCCTCATCGTCACCGACAAACTCTTCCTTGGCCGGATCAAAACTAACCTTCCGGTCAAGCTGCCACGCTATCGCTGCCGCATGACAGGCAATATGTGATTTACGCATAACATCGACATTCGCCGCAGTAAGTCCCCGCGACTTGACACAGTCGAAGAAGTTGCGAACGTGGCTGTCCGCTGCTGTCCCCGCGCCGCTGCGCCTAAAGTCGGCAAGTTCGACCTTAAGGTCAGGATGCACTTCGATACCTCCGCTGTCGCCGGTCTCTACCCAGCCCCGGTCACCCTCGTATCGTACCGGACATGTCCCAAGGTGTGTCTGGAAATGCGGCGAGCGATCACCGAACGGAGTTGCCAGAAAATCCATGACCAGCTTTACACCGTTAGCGTATCTCGCAGTGATCTTATCTGCATGCGGCGTAAACTCGATAGGTGTAGTACCGTCGGACCCGTTAGCCATCTGGCAAAGATCGACAGTGTGCGCCCCCCAGTCAAGCAGCATCGAACCCGCTTCAAAATCCCAGTGCGTATGCCATCCCCCGCGAAGATAAGCTTTGTTGAAAGGCCGCCACGGACAAGGCCCCAGCCAGCGGTCCCAGTCCACAACATCGACAGGCGGCTGCGGCTCCTCGGCCAGCCAGTCATAGCGAACCCGAGGCCGATATACGGAAGCGTTAAGGGTGTGAACCTTCCCAAGTTTGCCGCTTCGAGCCAACCTTGCCGCAAGCTGGAAGTTACCGATACTTCGCCTCTGCGTACCTGCCTGAAAAACACGGCCGTAACGGTTTATCGTGTCCGACAGCGCCTGGCATTGGCCCATAGTCAGACCGCAAGGCTTTTCGCTGTAAACATCCTTGCCCGATTTAGCTGCCAGGATCGAAGCAAGCGCATGCCACCGGTCACCCGTCGCGATCAGCACCGCGTCAATATCGTCTCGACCAAGCAGCTCGAACATATCACGATAGGCCGCACAATCCTTGTTGCCGTATTTTGCGTCAACCTGCCCCTTCGCCGCTTTGCGCCGGTCACCCTGAACATCACACACACCCACAACCTGAACATCCTGCTCATTCAGCATGGCACTAAGCACATACCGACCCCGCGGCCCGATACCGATCACACCAACCACGATCTTCTCACTAGGCGCAACGGCACCGTTGCGTTTACCAAGAACACTTGAAGGAACGATAAAGGGCGCTGCCAGCGCCAGACTTGACTTAACCAGAAAACTGCGACGGTCCATAATTGCATCTCCAATAAATTATAACCTGCCGATAAACCGAGCCCCCAACAAACAACCCGGCAACACGATCATTATAGCCTAATCACCAAACCAATCAACTGATAAAACAAATCTGCCCCCCCCACTATGGATCCTGAGCCGTGGATGTTTCTTTTAGCCTCTCTATCTCATCGGCATCTAACACACCGGGATGCTTCTCAGCATACTCAATAACTTTCTCCGGATCACGCCAATCAATGATATCTAACATGACAAATACTTCTTCAAACTTTCCTTCCTCCCCGCTGCACCGCACATTAACATAAACAACCGAAACATCGGGGGTAAGCTTGATCCATTGCTGTTTGTATACTTTCATCAGCCAGCTTTCTGATTCTACAACAGAACTTTCCTCCTGCCAGTCATCAGCCAGCTTCTTATCGGGATGCTTTAAATCATAACCAAGCCTCAAATACCCATGCTCACTGTTCGAACTGGTCACAAACTCAAGCACCTTTTCAGGAATCTCAACTTCCTCATAATTATAAGACAGACTGTAAACATACACAGAATCTTTTAGTGTGGTAACAATATACATCATTTCCTTTGCCGATGGATACTCCGTAAGCACATCAGGAAAAACATCAGGCCGAGTCTCAAATATCTCTACATTAAAATCATCAATCTTGCGATTGACCATTCTGTGTTCCACTGGCATCAGCAAAGCAGCAACAACTCCAAAACCAACAAGATCGACCAAAAACACGCTTGCCCAGTTCGTCTTAAATAACCTTTGCTTATTGAATCGAAAGTATCTGCCCAAAGCCGCTATAATCAATATCAACACTGCCGAACTAGCAAAATAAGTCAGCCATAATCCGAACTCATGACGATTATAAATCCATTGCCAGCTGATCATGGCAACTTCATACGTCAAGAGCCCAATAAGCAATATAGCAAGCCTGTTCCTAAACGTAATATTGCCCAACCCCAACACGCACAACAGGTGTACCGCAGAGACTATACCGATAATTAGAAACACCGCACCAATGACAATAACGACCGCTGCCGGTACACCATACCTGACCAGCCTGCATGCGTCACCATTTGAACCTTGAATGAAATCAACCAGCCAATAGCTGCCGTTTTGAAGCAAACTAACCGGACCGATCAAAACTATTGGTAATAGGATCGGCCTGAACCAACGTATAAGAACAATATATAACAGTAGCGATACCAGACTCGACCCAACAGCACCTGCCGACAAAACAATGACAGGATGCTCGTAAGAAAAAGAATATGTATACGACCAACTGAACGGATGAATGTGAATACTGCCCGCATGGCCTCCCGCTAAATATGCAGCCACAGCGTGAGACAACTCATGCAGATACTGTGCTGAAAGATACGCGATACAAAACGAACCTAACAGCAGCAGACCTTTTCGAACGACCTGCCGATCACCCGACTCTTTCAGCATATCGCTTTCAACCTTGTCATTATTGTCCAACTTACGTACCCCTTCCGCGTCCAGCAAAATATCTACTTTCTCACAACGATCGGCTTTTTATAATCACCTATCGGATCGAGACAGACATCCCCCGGCAGTGTTGCCTCCATCGGCGCAACCGGCAGGATGATCGTCTTGCCCATAAACTCAGCTTTTGCAAATCTCTCACGGCCAAGCTGTTTACCCGTCTTCTTAAAGAACGGGAACAGGTCCTCCCCGACCGCGATACTCATATCCTCGATCGATTCTTCCCAAGTAAGCTTCCTCTTCGGGTCGTCCTTCCACCTCTGTCCCTGCACCCATCGCCATCTCGGATACCACGTCGGCCCATACCTGTCATCGAACTTCTGCCACACGTACCAGATCATCATACGGTCCCAGCCGGTTTTCCATTTATCCAGATTAGCCTTATTAAACTTCTGCTCAGGCATCTTCTGCGTCCCGTCATAACCTTTAACAAACACCCTGTCGCATCCGCGGTTCGGCCCCTTGTCACCGTTATACTTTGCGTTGATCTTGCCCTGGAACCAGCCGGCGTGCTCCTCGCCCTGATTGCCGCCAAACGGATGATTCGCCGCCTTGCAGGGCCCTGCCATCGTATGAGCCTGCTCATGCGCGAAGATGCTGCGTATCCCGTTTGCGCTCGTCGAGATCGTCGAAGCCTCCTTCGGCTGATAAGCGTTGACCGCCCAACCGCCGCCGTTACCGCTGCACAGTATCAGGTACATCGGCTGCTCAGGCTTCTCCGAAGGCACCCACGCGTAAATATCCTCAGTGATCTTCGGAAAATCAACCTTAACCGTGCTCACAAGTTCTTCCGTCTGGTTCTTGCTGTAAAAACAAACTATACCGGGCAGCCTTACCTCGCTCTCAGGATATATCCCGCCGCCGCCGCCGAACGCCACAGGAAAACGCTTGTCACCACCGACAGGTTTTTTACCAGCCGCAGCCCACTTGAGCACATCTGACAGGAAATCGCACTTTACGTCTGCGTCTTCCTTCTTTTTCCTGTCAAACCGATACAAACTCGAAGATGCCAGCAAAGCGATCCTGCCCTTGCCGACTTTTCGCCTTGCGTAGATCGGGCTGCCATCGTCACCCTTTATTACAACTTCCCAGTCTGCATTCACCTTGAGCCTGGGGTACCTTCCACCATTATAATTTTCTCGACCAGTCTGTACTGTCGCGCCATATCTTTTCAGCATAGTATTAAGCGACCACTCCTTGCCCGCCGCATCATCTCTTACCCAGGAACCCGATACAACCAGGCCGCCGCCGTCTCGAACAAACTTGTCAATCGCTTTGCGTTCCTCGATAATATAATCAGGATACCCCATCGCCCCTTCGGTCAGCACAACGTTGAACTCGGGATTTTCCCACCACGCAAACGGATGCACCTTGTTAGCAACCGGAATTCGCACACGGGATTTTTTACCCACAAGCACAGAATCCAGCGTAGCATGAGTGCCGATCGTCCTGAATCCCATCCTGTTGATATAACCCCCGTGAGTCCACAGCGTAAAAAAGTCACACTTGTGCGACATGTCCACCAGCACATTGATCCCCGTATCCTCCTTAACTCGCTGATCCTTCAAAGGGTACAACGCAGTAGTCTCAAGAGGCAGCGTCTTTCCCCCCTTCCACCAAACCTCGATCTCGTCAGGCGACTTCGGCGCCTTGTCCGCCGCACAAACAACACCTACAGCCATAACCAACACAAGCACATTCAATAAACACTTTGCCATTTCACAACTCCTTAATAAAAAATAACTGACTCAATAAAGTAACAATTCGCTGGGTAGTTATCCAGCAAAATCCCCTCAAAACAAACATCATCCGTACATTTTTATCCGCACTTGCAATACACACCCGAATTAGTTAAAATCACCGAAAACACGTAATACTTTAGCCAAGTGTCAGATACGACTTGTCATTCCAGCGACATCCGTGTCATTCCAGCGAAGGCTGGAATCCAGTGCATAATGGCTTCCGCCGCAGGCGGTATCCGGTTATTTAACATTTGGCTAAAATGTTACGAAAACACAAACAAGGACCGAACACATGACAACTGCTATCCAACGGTACAGACAACTAACACGCGAAATTGATGCTCTCGCCAACAACTTAACCGGCATCCACAATGATCACATCCTCTGCGCCCAGCGCTGCTGCCGATGCTGCATAGATCTGTCCGTCTGGCCCGTCGAGTTTTATTCGATTCTGGACCAGCTCCGTCAAGCTGGAATCACAAATCTTTCATTCGACACCAAAGCATCCTGCGGCTTTCTCGCCGACAGCCTCTGCCAACTATACCAATTCAGACCCCTCATCTGCCGCACTCACGGACTGCCCATAGTCTTTCTAAACGATGATACCAACCCGCCCGAATACTCCGTCTCTTTCTGCGACGACAACTTCACAGCTATCGAACCTGAAAAATACGAATTCAATTCTGCCAACACACTCAACATTGACGACCTCAACGCCAAATTATATAATATTAATCTTGCTTTTTTAGAAGAATTCCCCGACAAACAACTAACCGATAAAACCAGAATAGAACTTCGCGAACTCATAAAAAAATTGGAAACACTTTAGCCAAATGGCACTTTATCCAAAAATCAACATCCAACACTGTGATAGCAGCCGTCCCGACGAGAATGGGCCATCCCAAAAGCTCGTCGGAGTCGGCACGGCTGCGGTGCGAGTGCCGGAATATCCCACAAACTTCACTTGGCTAAAATATAACAAAAATTGTAATTAGAAAGGTTGCCCATGAAACGCCGTCAATTCCTAAAACTGTCCGGCCTAAGCGCCGCCGCATTAGTAATACCGGGTTGCACAAATGCCGCATCTGCCTTCGATGCCGACAACGCCCCACGCCCGAACATCCTTTTCTGCATCGCCGACGACTGGGGCTGGCCCCACGCAAAAGCCTACGGCGATCCCGTCGTAAACACGGACGCTTTCGATAATGTCGCCAACAACGGAGTCCTCTTCGACCACGCATACGTCTCAAGCCCCTCCTGCACACCAAGCCCCGGCGCAATCCTCACAGGCCAATATCACTGGCGACTAAAAGACAACGCCAACCTCTGGTCAACCCTCGACGTAAACATTCCCGTCTACCCACTGCTCCTCGAAGACGCGGGCTACCACGTCGGCTACTGGAGAAAAAGCTGGGGACCGGGCAACCTAAAACCGGGCGGCTACACCAACACACATCCCGCTGGCACAAACTACCCCAAGGGATTCAAACAGTTCCTTGACGCAAAACCCGACGACAGACCATTCTGCTTCTGGCTAGGCGCATCCGACCCGCATCGCGGCTACAAAAAAGGCAGCGGCAAAGAATCCGGCATGGACCTGTCGAAGGTCCCCGTCCCGGGCTTCTACCCCGACTGTGAAGAAATACGCTCAGACATCGCGGACTACTACTTCGAGGTCCAGCGTTTCAACCGTGACTGCGCCGCCGCGATAGAACTCCTCGACCAGACCGGCCAACTCGACAACACGATGATCGTCATAACAGGTGACCACGGAATGCCCTTCCCAAGATGCAAAAGCAACATCTACGACATGGGCGTAAGAATCCCAATGGCGATCCAGTGGCCAGTGAAAATAAAAGGCGGCACCAGAGTAACAGACTTCATGTCAACAACCGACCTCGCCCCGACCTTCCTCCAGATCGCAGGCGTTGATGTCCCCGACCAGATGACAGGACGTTCCCTCCTGCCAACACTGCTCGCAAACAAGAACGGACTCATCGACAAAAATCGAAAACACGTAATCTTCGGCAAAGAAAGACACGTCCCGGCCCAACTGGCCCCCTCAACCGCAGGCTACCCATGCCGCGGACTTAGAACCGAACGCTACATGTACATTCGCAACTTCAAACCCGACCGATGGCCAGCAGGCGTACCCACCGGTGCGACACATCCCATGAACTCATTCGCCGACTGCGACAACGGCCCCACAAAGCAGTACCTCGTAGACAACAAGGACAACCCCAAGATCAAACCATACTACAACCTGTCATTCGCAAAACGACCAGCCGAAGAACTCTACGACATCCAAAAGGACCCCCACCAGCTAACCAACCTCGCAGACAACCCAAAACACAAAAAGACAAAAACAAAACTTGCCGCCCTGCTGACAAATGAACTAAAACAAACCGCCGACCCAAGAGTAACAGGAGGCGGTGAAAAATTCGACAACTACCCATACAAAGCAGGATACAAACTGAACAAGAAAAAATAAACCATGTCGGAAACAATAACGCCGTGTCATTCCAGCGCAGGCTGGAATCCAGACTTACAGAAACGTACTGAATGTCTCTATATCCTGTTATATTAACTCAAAGATAACACAATGACCAAATCAGAGAATAAAAAACGCATATTATCGTTATGCCTTGTGCTACTGTGTCTTGCACTTTTAACGGGGCCTTGTTGTATTGATACAATGACCCAAAAGACCGAATTCCGTGATTCAATTGATTATAAATATCAGAACTTTATGGTTCTATTCTACTCTGCAGCTATCGTCGTTGGTATACTGGCAATCAAAACCGCTCACTCGGTCAAATTTATGCCAGGTATTGTTTGGGGGTACGTAGGCGTCGGGATATCCGTTTTCATATTCCTTGCAATGCTCTTTTTGTTTGCACTTCATGTTCCACATAGGAAATACTATCGCCTTTTTGTAATGCAGAACTTAAGCAGTGCAACTCAATATTATTGCGAACAAAACAAGGGACATCTTCCGAATGCGCAAACCTGGTGCGATCAACTCCTGAAATCATTTGAAAAAGTAGAGGATTATTCATTAGGAACCTTAGCAGGCAAAGGTGATTCCTACGATGGTGAGAAGATAAGCGACTTTGCTTTCAATATAAATCTGGATGGATATAAGATTTCAGAGATTGAACGCAAGACTGTTCTTCTTTTCACGGCCGAACTCGGTTGGAACCAAAACGGCACATCAGACTTATTGCCGCCAACTGGATATCCGGGCCTCTGGCCATTTGTAAAAAGCGGATACTATTTCATCTTCATCGGCCCGGACTCGACCTTTACAGTTGAATTCATCAAAGATTCCAAAGTTGACAGTTTAAATTGGACACCGTCCAAATAAACTAAAAACAACGCACGCACAGCGTGCATCTACATTATTTAGCCCTGGGCCGCCGCCCAGGGTCGCACTGATCCGCAAAACAAGAAAACCTCAGCGCAACCCAGACAAACAATATCAAAACAAAACCTCAAAAATTAGTGTCCATTCGTGGTTCAAAAACATCCAACGAAACAATCACATTTTCTTCTTCACCTTCTTCCAA
>DAOWHR010000083.1 GCA_030641315.1 Anaerohalosphaeraceae bacterium
AGGGTTGACCTGGGTACTGGTAAGGCTGTCGAGAAATTCCTCATTAATATCCCCGCCTGTTGCATCGGGATTACCTTCGGGAATAAGCTCTACGAACGAGTCTTCCTTAACGCCTGAAAGCTCATCCATATTTGCCGCGTATTCGTTGACCTCGGTAATATTGAACAACTGATTTGCTCCTTCACGGAACTCACGCAGCTTGCCCTGTCTAACCAAATCCTGGATCTGAGCCTCGGTTCTGCCGAGCTTTTCTACCACTTCCTGCATAGTGTAATAATTGCCGCTCATTCTTATCGTCTTCCAAACTAATAAATTAACGGTATCCGCATAAAAATTACGCTTAAAATCAATCTCAAGTTCTTATTTTATCTGACCTTATGCGGTAACCCTAAGATTATATCGGCATTGAACCAACTTGCAAGCCAAATTTTGCCCCCAAAACCATTCTTCTGCCGCTTAGGGAAAAAATATTACCAAAACTGCCCGATCACATTGGTATTGTCGGCTTTGTATATTTCAACAGAGCATTGAAGGTCTTTTCATGCTAATACCGCCCGCTTGATCGCGATTGGGAAGACTTTTGCGACTTTTGCGATTATTTTCTGCGAAAAACGGCATTTGCCTTATATTTTTTTGACGATGTCATGGTATATTTGGTATGTTATTTGCATACACTTTGGAAATTTGATCTATGAAAATGTCAATGACAGGCCAGATGCGGTTGGAACAGCGGATGAAACTTGCTCCGCGTATGATCCAGTCCATGGAAGTATTGCAGCTTCCGCTTCTGGCGCTTCAGGAAAAAATTGAGGCAGAACTTAACAGCAATCCTGTGCTTGAACTTGCAGAGGATGACGATGAATTTACGCCTGCACAGATCGATGATCCAAATGTTGAGCCATCGGCTGAGAACATTGAACAAAAAGAACTGGTAGTAGAAGAAGGTGCCAGTGCAGATGACTTTCAGCGGCTCGACAGCGTTCAGGAAGGATTCAGCGAGTACTTTGAGCAAAACATTTCCTATACCTCCAGGGTAAGGGCCGCCGAGACAGACAAAAAATTCGAGGCTCTCAATAACACTGCCGCAGGCAGGGTATCTCTTTACGATCATCTAACCGCCCAGTGGCTGCTCATCGAAGCGGACGAGCTTGTAAAACAGGCAGGCAGTCTCATCATCGATTACATCGATGACAAAGGCTATCTTACCGTAAGGCTCGAACAGCTTTGCAATAAGGATAAATATAGGTTCACTATCGACCACCTTAACAAGGCTCTGGATCTGATTCAGTTACTGGAACCGACAGGTGTCGGAGCAAGAAGCGTCCAGGAATGTTTTCTGATACAACTGGTCCAGCAGCCAGAGGATATGTCACTGGAAACAACTCTCGTCGAGGAATATTGGGACGAACTGCTGGACAACAAACTGCCCCAGATCGCTAAGAAGTTAAAGATTTCCATCGAACAGCTCAACACCGCGATCCACAGAATGAGCAAGTTTGACACTTCACCCGGATTGCTCATGGGCAAAGACGAAAATCACCCCATAACCGCAGATGTAAAAGTAGAAGAGGACCCCGAAGGTGACGGCTATATCGTCTCTCTTGCCGATGCGAGCATACCTGACCTGAGGGTGAACGATTTTTACACGACAATGTCACGCGATAAGAAGATCGACAGCAAAACAAGGGAATTCCTCTCGCAGAATATCAACTCGGCGCAATGGCTCATGGATGCGATAGTGCAACGCAAAAACACCCTTCTGCGGGTCGCTCGTGCTGTTGTAGCCAACCAAAGACAATTCTTTGATAAGGGCCAGCTGTTCCTTAAACCGCTGCCTATGGCTACTATCGCTGACGAGGTCGGGGTACACATAGCGACAGTCTCAAGAGCGGTAGCCGGTAAATATATTCAGTGCTCACAGGGCGTTTTGCCGTTGCGTAGTCTATTCAGCGGCGGAACAGAAGATACCGACGGCAACATGCACAGTTGGGACGCCGTTAAAGCCGAACTGCAAAACATTATTGACGCCGAAGACAAGTCTAAACCGCTTAACGATGACCGGCTCCAAAAAGCACTCGCAGAAAAAGGGATAACAGACATCGCAAGGCGAACCGTAGCAAAATACAGAAAATTAATGAACATACCTGCCGCAAGGCTCCGTAAGAAATACTGATAAAAGGATCCGATTACAGGGACGTAATATATGGCTCAAACGCTGAAAATAAACGGTACAGAAAAACAGTTCCCCGATGGCGAAATGCCCGCCAGTATTTCCGAATTGCTCAGCCGGATGGATATAGATCAGGCAACCGTTGTCGCTGAGATAGACGGTACGATCATCGAACGAAAAAAATTTTCCGAGACAGATCTGACGCCCGGTCAGACTATCGAACTGATAAGATTCGTCGGAGGGGGCTGATAATGGACAAACTGACGATCGCAGATAAAGAATTTACATCAAGGCTTTTCGTCGGGACCGGCAAGTACGCTTCGAACCGGATTATGGCAAAAGCTGTTGAAGCGTCCGCAACACAGATGGTAACCGTCGCGCTTCGACGTGTTGACATTGAAAGCGAAAACGATGACATGCTCACTGCCATCGACCGGGACAAATATCTTCTGCTGCCAAACACCTCCGGGGCAAGAGACGCTTCCGAAGCGATCAGGCTGGCAAGACTTGCCCGTGCCGCAAGCGGTATTAACTGGCTAAAGCTGGAAGTTACTCCAGATCCGTACTACCTGCTGCCGGATGGCGAAGAAACTCTCGAAGCGGCGAAAGTACTTGTCAAGGAAGGATTTATAGTTCTTCCCTACATCAATGCCGACCCGATACTGGCAAAAAAACTACAGGACGTCGGAACGGCAACCGTTATGCCTCTTGCAAGTCCTATCGGATCGAATCAGGGCCTCAATACCCGTGCCTCTATCGAGATAATTATCGCACAGGCAACCGTTCCCGTAGTGGTAGATGCCGGACTTGGCCTGCCAAGTCACGCCGCCGAAGCTATGGAAATGGGAGCAGACGCTGTTCTGGTAAACACCGCTATAGCGACCGCATCCGATCCGGTGATGATGGCAAAAGCATTTAAACTGGCGACCGAAGCAGGCAGATACGCCTTTCTTGCAGGCAGGGCACCGATGTCAAAAACCGCCAGCGCGTCAAGTCCGCTGACCGGATTTCTGAGAGATGATCGATAAGTAAACAGGGTAAAAGATTGAACGATATAAAAAAAATTCTTACAGATAACGACCTTGACAGAAACGCGGACAAATGGCTCGATGTGATCGCCTCTGTCAGCGCAGATGATGTCAAACGCCATCTAGCTGGCCACCCCGGCCAATTTACACTCGAAAGACTTTGCGCATTTATTTCTCCTGCTGCTGCCGATCATCTTGAGCAGATGGCCCTGATCGCAAGCGACCTGACAGTTCAGAGATTTGGCAAAACCATTCAACTGTACGCACCGCTGTATGTCTCGAACTATTGTGTCAACAGTTGCCTTTATTGCGGCTATAACTGCACCAGCAAATTTGACCGAACACGCCTTACAATAGACCAGGCATGCGACGATGCGAAGATAATTGCTGACGAAGGTTTTCGCCATATCCTGCTCGTCAGCGGCGAAGACATAACCAAAATATCACCCGACTACCTATATGAGCTTGCCGTTAAATTGCGTCAAACATTCAGTTCTGTTTCCATAGAAATTTATCCCATGGAAACCGATCAATACCAGCGATGTTTTGCTGGCGGCATCGACGGCATTACACTATATCAGGAAACTTACAACAGGGATGTTTATAAAAAATATCATGTCGCCGGCCCAAAGAGCGACTACGATTATAGGCTGCAAACACACGATCGCGCCGCGACAGCGGGCATGAGAAGATTGGGAATCGGTTTTCTGCTCGGCCTTGCCGACTGGAGGCTCGAAACACTTGCCCTTGCCGCCCACGGCGCATATCTGATGAGGAAATACTGGAAAAGTCAGATTTCATTTTCCTTCCCGAGACTTAGACCAGCCCTGGGTGTGTGTGACGATTTTGACCACCTTGTTTCCGACAGTCAAATGGTCCAGATGATGCTTGCTCTAAGGCTTTGCTTTGCCGACGCAGGCCTGGTCCTTAGCACACGAGAAAGCGCCGCGCTTCGTGATAATCTCATAAAGCTTTGCATAACAAGGATAAGCGCCGGTTCCAAAACAAACCCAGGCGGCTACTCGACAGACACACAAAGCACCGAGCAATTTTCAATTGACGACTCAAGAAACGCACACGAAGTGGCCCAAATGATCCAACAGTCGGGTATGGAAGCCGTATGGAAGGACTGGGACGCCAACTTTACGGTCTGAAAATAAAGCAACTCAGCCCGAAGCGCAAGGGCGTGTTGCCCAAATGCGAAATCCGAATATTGAA
>DAOWHR010000423.1 GCA_030641315.1 Anaerohalosphaeraceae bacterium
GCTTGATAGGGATCGGATACTCCGGAATATACACAAGATGCGGGCCGTCATCCTCACGCTGTTTAGCCAGATATGCCGCCGATGGCAGCCATCCATGCTTCTGCCCGAACGTTTCGAGTATCGACACGGGCGTCACAGACTGCAAAGCTCTAAGCTCACTGTCAAGATCCATCGTTGTGATCGCCGCATACCTGCCCGCGCTGCCATAGCCCGGCGTGTGGTCCGTATGCATCAGATCGTTATCAATGGTCTTTGGCAGACCAATGACACGAAGTTCATAATTGCTCGTATTTGCAAGCGTGGAAAGCTTCCGCGCAGTATCCTGTGAATCGTTGCCGCCGATAAAGAAAAGGTAGCGTATGTTATGCTTTTTAAGAACAGAACATATCTGATCAAGCTCAGTTTCTCCGATCATCTTCCGCGCCGAACCAAGTACCGCGCCGGGAGTATTTTCCAGACCGGCAATAACCCCGACAGGCTGATTGCCCAGATTGTAAAAATGTTCTTCAAGTATCCCGAGCACACCTTCTTTGGCTCCGTATATTTTATCAATAACACCACTGTGCTTTTGCGCCTCTTCGACGACACCGCGAACCGTATTATTTATAACAGCCGTCGGACCTCCCGACTGCGCGACAAGCAGATTACCCTTAAGTTTGCTCATTAAATCCAACCTTCATTATAAAATTTCTGCTATCACCCAAGCAGGCGTTTGATCAGTTTTTCCGCGTTTACGTGCAGAATGTTATGCTTATCCTCATCACCGATCAGGGCACATCGCACACGCTCAGCAATCGCAGCGGGAAAATGCTGCAACGAGTCAGTGCCGAACAGAATATTCAACGAGCCAAGCCGTTCGACGGCAAGTTCCAGTATGCCGTTAAAGCAGATGTTTAGCGAAGACGTATCAAGGTACACATTCGGCAAATCGTATTTCTTGGCAACATCGATATGTATGGTACGATTATTCCTGTCCTTTGAAAATCCAATATGCGCCATCACTATGGACACGTCGGGAAAATCCTTCGCGGCTGGGCAAATCTGGTTCGGATTGCAGTAGTTGTCGTCATAGCTGTGTGTTAGAATTCCTTTATTGAACTGCTGTGCAAGCCTGAATATCTCAGAGGCATACTTATCGAACGCATAACCATGCTGACTGGGATGAACCTTTATACCAAGACACTTGGGATGTTTGAGAAATTGCTCGACCTGGGGCCAGCTTCGTTCGATCTCAGGATTCAGCGCAACCCACATCAGCAATGAATCATGTTTTTCAACCGCCTTAAGAACAACCTCGTTACCCGAAAACAGATCGTCATCCGAACCATCGGCAAACTTGGGGTAGCAGATCGCCTCAAGCGAAGATATGCAAGTCGTAGTTATCCCGGCAACTTCAGCACGAAGCAACAGATCCTCATCGGTGCCCGCCATATAGTCGGGATGATACCAGCCGATATGGGCATGAACATCAATTATGTCACTTTCAACTCTGTTATACTTATTCAATTTCCGTAACCTTTCCGCCTACGACAAATTCACCGATCGGATGGCCGCGTCTTACGGCGTACTCCATTGAAACAAACTCAAGCGGCATTATCTCAAGCAACGGCGAAAGTCCGCCCGGAGCATCCGGCAGCACAACTCGCAGCATATTGCCTTCCGATTCGCCAGATTCGCTTGTCAGCAGTATAACTTTGCTGCCGAAAGACGCCATCTCCTTGGCCAGATTGATATTGATAGACCTGGTTCTCTGTTCGGTTGCAAAAACAAATGCCGAGTGGCCGGAGGTCCGTACTGTTTCGATTGGACCATGTCTAAATGCCGCCGATGTAATAGGCTCAGTAAACAACTTGGAAGTTTCCTTGAGTATAAGAGCGCCAGCATATGTCGAGGACACCGAAGAACCACGTGCGATAAGATTAATAAAACTTGGGTCTGGAAGATGGTTAATAATCCTTGAAACAATGTCCTCACGCTGATCGAGAAGCGTTCGCTGCATCTGTGCAACCTCGCGAAGATCGGCAACAGTCCGGGCGGTATCTTTGTCGGCAAGTGCGGCGGCAATGACATAAGAAAGTGCCAGCGTATTGACATATGTCTTTGTTGCCGGCCCGTCTTCCTTTCCCGCCATCATCGGTA
>DAOWHR010000059.1 GCA_030641315.1 Anaerohalosphaeraceae bacterium
GAACAGGAGATTCCGTCAACCGGTCTGCCCGGCGTCGACTGGGAGTCCTGTATGACACTGTTCCACCACTGGGGCTATCACAAGGATTATCAAAAATGGCTCAAACCTTCCGAGACCTATATCCGCCAGCTTGTTGACATCGCCAGTAAAGGAGGAAACCTGCTGCTCAACATTGGCCCGATGGCTGACGGTCTTTTCCCACAGCCATGCGTTCAGCGATTTTCCGATATGGGTTCGTGGATGGCTATCAATGGCGAGAGTATTTATGGAACGACCGCAAGTCCGTTTAAACGCCTTGAATGGGGCAGATGTACCCAAAAAAATGGCAAACTCTATCTCCATGTCTTTGATTGGCCCAAAGATGGCAAGCTTGTTGTCCCTGGTTTGAAAAATAAGATTACCAAGGCATATTTGCTTGCAGGCATGAAAGGCCATTCGCTCTCCGTTAAGCGGCAGGGCGATGATGTAGTGGTAGTGGTTCCGGGAAAAATGGATTCTGCTTCCACCGTTATTGTTATTGATATTGTCGGAAAGCCTGATATCACACCGGAAGGTATAAAGCAGGCTGCCGATGGTTCGATAAGCCTTCCAGCTGAAGACGCTCTTCTTAAAGGCAATACCATTCGGGTAGAAGAAAAAGGAAATAAACCGAACATAGGCTACTGGACCAACGTAGCGGATTCTGTTGAGTGGGAGTTCAAGGTCGCCGATGGCGGTTTATTCACTGTTATGATTGATCTTTCCTGTGATGATAGTTCCGCAGGCAGTGAGTATGTTGTAGTAGTCGGAAATGAAAAACTTGCTGCGACCGTAAAGGGAACAGGAGCATGGGAAAAGTTAAAAAAAGTCAATGTTGGCAAAATCAAAATAGCCGATAAAGGTATGAACAAAATAACGATAAAGGCAAAAAGCAAACCGGGCCTTGCGGTTATGAACCTGCAGTCGGTCAAGCTTGTGCCGGTAAAATGAAAATGAAATGAAAGGGGAATCATTATGTGTGATTTTGACGAAACAGAAGTAAGAGTTGGTAAACCCGCACCGCCCATCAGCGGACAGGCAGTTGTCGGACAGCAAATCGTCGATCTTTCGTATGAAGACGGAAAACTTGTCATTGACGGCAAAGAGGACGCGGGGAAATATCTCGTATTGTTCTTTTATCCGCTTGATTTTACGTTTGTATGTCCGACCGAGATAATTGCGTTTCATAATAAGGTTGCGGAATTTAAAAAGGCAGGCGCAAATGTAGTCGGCGTGTCGGTTGACAGCCCGTTTACGCATCTTGCCTGGAAAAATACTCCACGTTGCGATGGCGGACTCGGCGAGATAGATTTCCCGCTGCTTGCTGACCTCAACAAACTGGCAGCGAGCGATTATGAGGTATTGCTTGATGACGGCATCGCGGCAAGAGGTGTCTTCATAATTGACGGCGACGGCATATTGCAGAGTTATACTGTTAATAATCTTGGAGTAGGGCGAAATGTCGATGAGATAATCCGCCTGATCGAAGGTTTCAAATTCGTAGCCGAGCACGGCGAAGTCTGTCCAGCCAACTGGAATCCGGGCGACAAAACCATGAAACCCGACCCCGTTGGTTCGCAGGAGTACTTTAGTGATGTTGAGTAATTTACTCTGACCACGAATTATTTTTGACATATTCAGGCTGTCGGTTCAATCGACAGCCTGATTTTTTTTAGCGGAGTTGATCTGCATTTTCAGAAGCGATATAATTGACTCGTCGCTCAAACTCTATTGTTTCATACGAACTTCCCAAACAGGCAACGCCCTTTCTTCCTCTTGGAATGTCACGCCAAATTCATCTTCGAACCACTCTTTCGCCAGCCGCAGCCCTTCCTCACCCGGCCAGTGCTTGCCGATCCCGCTTACCGGCCCGTCGATCCCGGTCTCGTCGATCATAAAAAGCTTGTCCGCGTCAAGAACAATATCCCTGTTCTGAGTATTAACAAGATTACCAAGCAAACTCTCCATCGTAAAACCTCTGCTCGCTGTCATGCCAACCGCCCCGGGCTTACCTCGCACATCACCTACCGGAACCCCTTTTACATCCTTGAAGTCCTTCAGTTTTCTGCCGTCATGCCTGGCGACAAGCACCTTACGAATTGGCCCTTCATGCTTCACAAGCTCAAGCCCGAACTTTTCCATATATGTATTTGCGACAAACATAAACCGTTCAGCAACTCTCACATCTTTATGATAAACCATATCAGCATGAATAATCGTATCGAGCACTTCGTCGGGGATCGCATCGGAGTATTTAACTTTCAATTCGTGCGACGGTATGATCGGCTCAGAGAACCTTACTCCCCATGTCACAATATGCTCGATCTTAGAGTTAATCGGCCAAAGACTATAACCTTCATGGTCCGGAAGTTGCCTTAATGAAAATATTGCCATATGTGTTTCTATTGTTGGAAGTTGATCTTTTTCTTTTTCGATCAGTTCCATTCTCTCAGGCAGCGGATGTGTGTTGTAAAACTCAGACAATTTTTTTAGATACTCCTGTGCTGCACGCTCCCCTGCGATCTGAGCATCCGTCCTGAAACCATAATGCTTCAGTTCTTCATGCTTGGTAACATCAAAGCCGACGATTTTGCTGATATTCTCCGCTGAGGTATATTCCGCCAGCCAGTTGGTCAGATGTCTCGGCTCATCGAACTGTTTTTTTATGTTTTCTTTTGCACGCTTTTGTGCACCTTTGCTGAAGTGAGAAATATCCGGCTGTATCTCCTTAAGGCTCTCCCACAGTTCTACCCCCTTGTCAACATCGCCGTCAGCAACTACCGCAATTATCAGTTCGACAAATGAATTGACATATTTAAAACTTTTGCCTGGATTCTTGTACTTATCAAGCTCTACAGGCCAAAGCTCCATCGCAAGTTCAGAAGCTTCAGCGAATTTCGCTTTCTTTATGAGTATTCGCAATTTGAGACGATTGATATTGTGCTCATACTTTTCATACAAACCAGCCTCTCGAATCATTTCGATTATCTTGTCACACTTATCGAATGCCCGATTGCTGCAATGCCTGTCCGCCATCGTCAGTATCAAACTATACTCACTCTGATCAAGTAGATTACTAGGCCAAATCGCACCCTGCTTCCACTCACTCAGTTCCGCAGTCCCAATTAGCTCGGTTTTGATACGCGAATCATATTCTTGAACCTCGCAAGGCAGAATAAGCTTGCCCGGCACACGCTTATCGAACGGATAATCCTTCGGAGCGAACACCTCAACCGACCTGTTCCCTTGTACAAAATGAGTTCGCCAAAGCACAACATACTCTCTACCAAGATCATCCTGCAGTTTCCTGAATCCGTCAAAAATATACCCTTCAGGCTTTCGGTTCCGTGCCTTTGTCGCAATGACCCAGACTGCCCCATTCGCCGTGATTCCAGCCTGTTCAACCTCAGGCATATGATAGCCGTTCTTGTCGAACAAATCCTTCGGCACTGAAGCACGCCCTCCCGCATCTTCCAGCAACGCATACGCACGGTTGA
>DAOWHR010000338.1 GCA_030641315.1 Anaerohalosphaeraceae bacterium
AAGTCGCGTTACCGATCAGTCAAGATCGTCAAACAAACTGGGACCTTCCATCTCGAACTTTCTTTGCTCGACCGGAAACCTGATATTACCCGAACCTGCTTCCGTACCCGACGACTCGACAGCATCACTCTGCACCTTCTTACGCTTGCTCGGAACGAACGGAATAAGCCCGTCTTCAAATGCGGCCTCCTGAACCTCAACAGGGGCATCGCGAATATCCATAATAATTCCATCGGTCTCAAACATCCAGACCAGCGGATTATCCTCCATCATCTCAGGCAGGGTCCAATTCGGATCGAATGGCATCATATCCAATTCGTCACGGATGATCTTCGACTTGCTCGTCATCGTACCCTGCGAAACTCCGAACCCCTTAGCTATATCGCCGGATGAAATATAAGGCTCGAACGAAGGATCAGAAAGAAAATTCACCATACCTATCGCGTGAACGATCCCGCTGGCCCAGCTTTTTGCCCGGCCTGACCGCACAAAATCAAAATCTGAACAAATACATTCAGCCATCTCTTCACAAATATCCGCGTAGGACTCATCTAAGTTTTTTTCACAGAAAGCGTCAGTCAGATCGACTAAATCTTCGAAGATATCAGACATCTTATCGTCCATATCATCATAAAGAAAATCTTCATCGCATTCATCTTCGTCAATATCTCTGCCGATAAACGAAGGCATCTCCACATTGTCGCAATCCGAACAGATGTACTTCTTGGCTTTGATGGTATAGCCGCCATCGGGGAGAACGATACGTCGTCCGCAATCCGAACAGTAAGTCAGCTTGAACGATGGGGGATTTTCCAGTTTTTCGAAATTATACTCATTCGTACCCAACCAGACGTACATCTCCATTTCATGCGAAAGTTCATCTTTGCACTTCTGACAATCCTGCCAACGCCCGGGATGCTCCTCATTGTGATGGTAACCGCAAAGAGTAAATCGTCTGTGATTGCGGCTGCAGCTGTCACGGGAATATGAAAAGGGAACGTATGTATCCTCATCGTCACATATCCACTGCCCGCAGCATTCAGTCAGCATCAAACGGGTCGTATCCCCGCAAAGACCGCATTTATTGATCGTCCGTTTCCGCCCCTTGAGCTTTAAATTCTTATTCTTCTTCGCCATTATAATATCTTTCTAAGATGACATGAATCAATACTTTACAACCATCCTATCGGGATTATAGTACTAATAATCGCCTTTGAAAACAATTTTCCATGTCCCCGGCAATCTTTTTCCAGTATTATCTCTCATCTTCCGATTATAATAAAGTTATCGAAATAATAACCATTATACACAAAAGACTAAAATGACCTTTATACAACTATTGGCCCACATTCAGGCATCGGCCCCTCGCATCAGCGTATGTGCAGACTCCCGCAAGATACAAAATGGCGATGTTTTCGTAGCTGTCGTCGGCACTCAGCACGACGGCCACGACTATATCGACAAAGCCATAGCCAACGGCGCAGCGTTTATAGTCTGCCACGAACCGCCGCCGCCCGCATCAATACCGACCGTAGTCGTCAAAAACTCCGCTGTCGCCCTCGGCCTCCTCGCTCAGGCTTCCTTTGCGAATCCAGCGTCAAAACTGACCAGCCTGGCAGTAACAGGAACCAATGGCAAAACTACAGTCTGCTACATGGTCCGCTCGATAATTAACGCTTCCGAACACCAGTGCGGCCTGATTGGAACGATCATGTACGACACCGGCAGATCCGCTCAACCTGCACCGATGACCACACCTGACGCAATAGCCATCGCCCAACTTCAGCACCAAATGGTGACCTCCGGCACAAGATACATGGCCATAGAAGCATCATCACATGCCCTGGACCAGCAGCGTCTCGCTGGAATTAACTTCACTGCCGCGGCCTTTACAAACCTCACCGGCGACCATCTCGACTACCACAAAACACCCGAGCAGTACCTAAAAGCCAAAACCGCCCTGTTCACTTCTTTACCAATACACGCTATCGCGGTCCTCAACGCCCAGTCACCAGAGGCAGAAACCATCGCACAACAAACAAACGCACGCGTCCTCTGGTACGCAGTCGATGCCCCCGCCGACATAACCGCCCACGTAGAATCCATGACCGTAACAGGCACGACATACAAGCTCACATTTAACGGACGCACCCTTACCGTAAAAAGCAAACTCACCGGACTGCACAACATCAGCAACCAACTTGCCGCAGCGGGCCTGTGCATCGCAGCGGGCTTCGAACTGCCATCGATCGCCTACGGGCTGTCAACAATAACCTCCGTACCCGGCAGACTGGACGCCGTCAAACTCGGCCAGCCGTTCACCGTCCTCGTCGACTACGCACACACCGACGATGCACTGAAAAATGTACTCAAGACATTAAAACCACTCTGCAAATCACGCCTGATCACAGTCTTCGGATGCGGCGGAGACCGTGACAAAACAAAAAGACCACGAATGGCAAAAGTCGCACAAACCTACTCCGACATAATAATAGTAACTTCCGACAACCCGCGTTCAGAACCGCCCAGGCAGATAATCGAAGACATCACAGCGGGTTTTACAAAAAACAACTCCGACAACATAACGATTGAACCGGACAGAAAAACCGCAATCCAAACCGCCATAAAAGCAGCAAAAAATGACGACATCATACTCATCGCAGGCAAGGGCCACGAAGACTACCAGATAATTGGAGATGACAAAATACACTTCGATGATAAACAGATTGCGGCACAGGCAATAAAAGAACTGATCAACTGAAAAAACAATAGACATGACCCAACAAATACGCTCTTTAAACACTATTAATGATGGATTACTGCCCTTAACAAAATTTTTATCTTGAGAGATTCTTTTTAGATGATACAATAATTGTTTGTGAGGTCTGGAATCTATTTAAATCCGGTCCTGATTTCGCCAACAATGACATTGCATGGGGCAACGCTTAACATGCCGGTTTGTTTTGTAATTATGCTGTAAGAAGAAATTTGATATTTTATTTTTGTATATGGAAGTTGTGTATAAATGGTTGTGAATATTATTGGCGGTAACGACTTTAACGTCTTGATCTCAAGGCGAAGCGAACTGCTTTTACAGGCATCGCGTTTTTTGGAACAAAGACAGGGCAAT
>DAOWHR010000028.1 GCA_030641315.1 Anaerohalosphaeraceae bacterium
AAGATATATGTGCATGTTATGAATTTTTCGGGTGATAGTATTACGCTGCCCGCAATCGGCAAAACGATCAAGAAAGTTAAGCTGCTCACCGGCGGTGCGGTCAGTATGGCCCAGGGAAGCGAAGGTGTTGTGCTGACAGTTCCGAAGGAATATCACAATGATGTGGTTACGGTGATCGAGCTGACGCTGGACGGGGACGCAGGTGAAATTGCTCCTGTCTCGCTTCCGTCATTATCTCTGACGGCGGGGAAGAAAGCAACAGCGTCTAATGTTTACCAGAATCAGACCGGAACTTACGGGGCGCAGAAGGCGTGCGATGACGATGATGCTACTCGGTGGGCAACTGACAACGGGACCAAAAGCGCATGGCTAGAGGTCGATCTTGGTAAGGCTGAGACTTTTACGCAGGCGGTGATCAAGGAAGCTTATGCCGGTCGAGTGGTGAAATATGAACTGCAAAAGCTGGTCGGTGATAAGTGGGTAACTTTCCATGCCGGGACAAAGCTGGGCGCTAACGCGGTTGTGAAGTTTGACGCGGTTACAGCTCAGAAGGTTCGTCTTAATATTCTTGAGGCTACGGACGGGCCAACTATAAATGAATTTCAACTGTTAAAGTAGACAGGAGATGAGCAATGTTCAGCCGTCGTGAATTTTTGAAGTTTGCCGGTGTTACAGCTGGTGCGGTTAGTTTTTCCGGTAGTGCTTTTTCGATGGGCATGGGAGGAAAGAAAGTTTCCTCAAAGCCTAATATTGTTTTTATCCTTGCTGACGATATGGGCTATGGCGATCTTGCGTGCCAGAATTCGGAGTCGAAGATACCGACGCCTTGTCTTGATAAGTTGGCGACCGAGGGGATGCGGTTTACGGATGCTCATTCGCCTTCTGCGGTTTGTTCGCCTACCCGCTATGGCATTTTGACGGGGAGGTACTGCTGGAGGACCGAGTTGAAAAGCAGCGTTCTTTGGCCCTGGGACAGATCGCTGATCGAAAAGGATCGGCTGACTGCTCCTATGATGCTAAAGGATGCGGGGTACTCTACTGCGTGTGTTGGCAAATGGCACCTTGGGTGGGAGTGGGCGACGAAAGACAATTCCCGTATCAACGATCAATTGAAAATCGGCAGACATAATAATAAATTGCGGACTGAGTTCGGCAAGAAAATTGACTTTACTCAGCCGATCAAAGGGGGGCCGCTTGGCAGCGGTTTTGATTATTATTTTGGTGATGATGTTCCGAATTTTCCGCCATACTGTTTTGTCGAGAATGATAGAGTTGTTGAAATGCCCTCGACAACCAAGCCAGGTACGATGTTCGGCAGTCCGGGTCCGATGCAGCCTGGGTGGAAGCTTGAGGATGTTATGCCTGCGATCACTGACAAGGCTGTGGAATATGTTGAGGGCAGAGCGGCGAAGAAGGATGAGCCGTTCTTTTTGTTCTTTACGCTGACTGCACCGCATACGCCTATCGCACCGGCGGCAGAGTTTAAGGGCAAGAGCGAGGCGGGAGCTTATGGGGATTATGTTTACCAGGTGGATCACAGTGTCGGGCAGGTGCTGGATGCGTTGAAGCGAAACGGCTTTGCTGACGATACGCTGGTGATATTTACGAGTGATAACGGATCGCCGGGGCGTGACGGTTCAAATATGAATGGTGGAGTCAGTACTGTTCGCAAGTACGGCCATAATCCGTCGAGGCCTTGGCGCGGTGTGAAGTCTGACGCGTGGGACGGCGGGCATCGTGTTCCGTTCATTGCCAGGTGGCCAAAGAATATTCCGGCTGGTGCGGTGAACGATGAGTTGATATGTCATGTTGACTTTATGTCTACTGCTGCTGCGATCATCGGCAAGGAACTGCCTGCAAACGCTGCGGAGGACAGTTACAATATACTTTCGGCGCTTAAGGGCAAGGAACTTGATAAGCCGATCCGCGAGGCGGTTGTGCATCATTCGGGCGGCGGTATGTTCTGCGTTCGTCAGGGTAAGTGGAAGCTGATCTTCGGGCTTGGGGCGGCTGGTTTTTCAGGACCGAAACTGAAACCGAAAGCAGGTGAGCCGGACGGGCAGCTTTATGATATGCAAGCGGATCCTTCGGAAAAGAATAATGTTTATTTCGATCATCCGGATGTGGTCGCAAAACTGACGGCACTTTTGGACAGGTACAAAACGGCGGGGCGAAGCAGGGGTTAGTGATTGACAGATACATGTTGAACTCCTACAATACGCAGCGACACTATCGCTAATGCTGCACTGAAAATTTTTGCGTACAGGAGATATTATGGAAAGTGTGCCGAATGTCGGGAAATTGAACGTAAAGTATCTGCTCATTATTGAAATGTTCTTCCTGTCGTTCTGTGCGACGTGGGCAACTCCTGTTGACGAGCAGGCAGCAAACGCAACGATCCTGTTGCAACCCGGTACTGTGATAGAATTTTCCGATGTCGAAGCGGGCAGGGAAATTCTGACCACAAGAGATGTATTCCTTGACTCTGTAGGCCCATTCGACCGCAGTTTAGCGCTGCAAACAGCCAAGCCTGTCAGCCAAAAGAAATATGTTGATTTTATCGGCAAGCAGGTTCTCGAATGGAACGAAAAGGAAAAAGAATTATTCCGTCAATCGATCGGGCGGATATCCGAGCGGATGGCACCTTTTAAATTGCGTATGCCCAAAAAGATCATGTTCGTCAAGAGTACGGGCCGCGACATGATGGAATGCGCTTACTGCCGGCCATCAGCAGTTGTCTTTCCTGTCAATATGATAAACATGTGTATTTTTGAAGCAGAATATTCGGGCTCGTCCGAAACTCTTGATTATCTGCTAGTTCACGAACTGTTTCATGTTTATTCGGCAAGCAATAAACCGCTGCGGGACGAACTCTACGGTTTGATCGGGTACAAGCGATGCAATACGATACCACTGCCCGAAAAACTGGATAAGATCGTGTTCACTAATCCTGACTACCCGATCAATAATTATTATGTGGAATTCGAATATAACAACGAAACTGTTCAGGCGATTTCGTTGTGTTATTCAAATACGCCTGTCTATGACAAATCCCGCGGAAAGCATCTTGCATTTTATCTGAATACGGGGATGCTTTTGATCGAGAAGAAAGAAGGAAAGTGGCAATGCAAACTGAAAGACGGAGAACCGGTCATTTTGAGCATGATCGACGCATGGAACTATTTTTCGAGGATCGGTTTTAACACAACGTATATCCTGGATGCGGAAGAAGTAATAACCGAAAACTGGTGCCGTCTGGTTCTGGAAGAACCGCCATATCAAACGCCTGCAATAATCGAGAAGCTGAAGGTGTTCCTGGGAAAACATGCCAACGATAAGAAACAGGACTAGTGCTGTGTAAATCTTTAATTTACGGGTTCCTGCTTGCAGCCAACGAGCATCTGCTGTGTTTTTATCCCTGCGCTCGCGCTTCGGGCTGCTGTAGCTATGTTTTCTTCCTTGCCAGCCTCGTCCTCACGACGGTCTAAGTGCGAGCATAAAATATTGAATTGCTCTAAACTTTTTTCAGAGTTTCCATGCAGTATCTGTCGGTCATTCCTGCTATGTAGTCGCATACGGCTCGATGGAGTCCGTGTTTGGGTATGAATCCGCTGTAGTATGAGGGCATCAGAGACGGTTGGTCAGTCAGCCTGGCGAACAGTTCGGTGAGCAGTTCGTCTGCGCGTGCGGCAGCTTCTTTTAGCTGGCCGCTGAGGTACATATTGTCAAGCAGGAACGATTCGAGTTGCGCTAACTGCTGCTGGGCGTTTTCGCTTAGCCTGATCAGCGGCTGGCCGCAGGAATAAACATCCTGTACAGAAGTGATGTTCATCTGCTCTATCAAGGCGGCGGATGTATGGATGCAGTCGCTTACGAGGCGGTCGATGATCGCTTTTGCGGTTCTGATCTTCCTGACGACGCGGTCGGTGATGGCTGGGGCGTTAATAAGTGCCTGCGCTTCGTCGAAAATATCGAGTCCTACAAGCTGGTTCTCCTCGATGAGTCGTGAACGGAGGCCGTCCTCGAGGTCGTGACAGTTGTATGCGATACGGTCGGCGATGTCTGCGATCTGGCCTTCGAGCGAGCAGTGTTTCTGCGGGAATGAGGCGATCTGTTCGGGGCTGTCGTAGGGCGAAGAATGCTTTGCCAGGCCCAGCCGTGTTTCGTACATGAGGTTGAGGCCAGCAAAATCCGGGTATGGGTGTTCGAGGAGATCGACGAGTCGCATCGCCTGGATATTGTGTTCAAATCCATCGTGGCTGGCCATCAGTTTGTTGAGTACATGTTCGCCTGCGTGTCCGAAGGGGCTGTGTCCTATGTCGTGGGCCAGGCAGATCGCTTCGGTAAGATCCTCGTTGAGGTTGAGGGTGCGGGCGATGGTTCTGCCTATCTGGGCGACCTCGATGCTGTGTGTCAGCCGGTTGCGGTAGTTGTCGTTCATGCTTGGTGTGAAGACCTGTGTTTTGCCTTCGAGCCTTCTAAATGCCTGCGAGTGTATAACGCGGTCACGGTCCCGCTGGAAGTGGGAACGGTACGGGTGTGGCGGTGTGGGGTATTGACGCCCCCGGCTTTGTTCGGCGGTAAGCGCGTAAGCAGCGAGAGGGGAATTCATATTACAGCTCCGGGAAATTATTTTCGGCGCTTATGTTCTTAAGCTGGTCATAGAGGTCGTAGAGGCTTTGGCTGACGACGTCTGTCTGTCCGCAGACGGCCATGAAATTCGTGTCTCCGTTCCACCTTGGCACGACGTGAATGTGCATGTGGCCGGGGAGTCCAGCGCCTGCGCATCTGCCGAAGTTAATTCCGACGTTGAACCCGTGAGGTGCGACAGCGATGGTCAGTGCCTTTTTGACCTCGCGGATGAGCTTTGTCATTTCGAGAAGTTCGGCATCTGTGGCCTGATCCATGTCGTCGATATGGCGATTTGGGGCTATCAGAAGGTGGCCGTTGTTGTAAGGGAAGCGGTTGAAGATTGTCATCGCGTGTTCGGTTCGCCAAAGCACGAGGTTTGTACGGTCATCGGCAGGATCGTCGCGGTAGTGACAGATGAAACATTCGTGGTCCTCGGTGAGGCCTTTGATGTATTCCATTCTCCATGGCGCCCAGAGATTATCGTTCTTCATGGAGGTATCCTTCCAGTGATCAGTCCAACAGTTCAACGGCTATTGTCTGTTTGACAATGATCGTCGGAGTCGTACCTTTTAGCGGCATTAGGAAGTTCGCGTCGACCTTTAGAGAGAATTCCTGTCGGTCCGATTCGAGGTGTCCTGTGTTGATATTGTATTTGCTATTGCCGCTGCCTTCGATGGAGAGGAACTTGTAATTCCTCAGGAAACCGAACAGACCCTTCATCTGGAATCTTTTTGTGTATGGTGTCGACCAGTGGGCCAGCGGACCCTTGTCAAGCTGATATGTGCTTGAGACGGACGCGATGCGTTCTGTTTGATCGGTTACGGTGATCTCATCGAGTTTGTATGTTGTCTTTCTGACGGCAGGCATCGGAGAGTCCGGCGGTATCGGTGCGGGGAAAGGTATGGACTGAATAGCTGTCCATGTCTGGCCTATTTTCAATCCTTTCAAGGGGTTCTTAATAGCTGCGACACTGTCCCACAGATGCCACTGTATCGCAACAAAGTCCGAAGTCATGTCCGGGTTCTTTATACTGCCCTGCCTCTGCGAAGTAGTAGCAAAGGCCTTGTCACCAAGTTCTTTTAGTACCCTGTCGAGATCGTCATAGTTTATGATCCTGCCTGTTGGTGTGATCTCGAATGTATAGCTCTTTCCGGCGAGGCTGTTAACGGCGTCGGATGGCGAAGCCCTGCCGCCTATAGAGGTTCTTGTGACCCTGGCCGATTCGCAGGTTGCTTGAATCGTATTGGCAGCGTACGGGTCGAATTTTCCCTGAGGCTTATACGCAATGACCATTTCAAGGCGTTCTGTAATGCTCTGAGTGCTTTTTTTGGCGTCTCCATCTTCCATACCAAGTGAGATGTCGACGGTGCGTTCGGAAATCATTTTATAACGCAGGGGCGCATCCGGTTTGAAATCTACAGCAAAGAAATCGCCTGTGGTTCGTTCCTGGCAACCTGTGCAGGCAACGAGAATCGCCAACAGAGGGATCAGCAGCATAGTCTTACGCAACAGAGTGACCTTTCAATTTGTTTGTATATCCGATCTGAGCGATACTTACGATCGCTTAAGGTAAGTCTATTTTACAAGTTCGATAGAAACAGTGTTGAGGAATCCCATTGTAAGATTGTCAGGGTCGGCTGATTTTTCATCTTTATCCGCTTCAGCCGGCTGAGCAGCAGCGGGATCAGCGGCGATGTAGGTCGCAGACAATGTTTCGTTGTATGAAAGAATCCTGCCTGAATCGACATCGAAAGTCATCAGGCCTGTGAATGATTCTTCTGTATCGAACATCTTGGCGAATATTCCCATTCCAGTAGATTTTGGAGCGTCCGGCGCGGCAACGGCACTTTCGATAGCGTTCATTTCAACAGTAGCGACTGTTTTGCCGCCCTGCTTCTTAACCGATGCGAGAGTGTATGTCTTTTCAAAAGATTTCGGTTCGAGCAGTTTCGGGTGTGAGCCTTTTAGCCTTGTCCATGTATCGCCTTTGTTCAGGGGTGAACCGGCATCGGGCAGTGCGAGTATCTCGTGCGTTGCAATGATACCTTCGTCGCTAAATAGACTTTTGGCAATTCTGGCATCATAGCCTGCCGTAACAGCTGCGCGGATGTCCTTTGCGTCAACAATCTCCACCTTGCCGTCAGGAGCGATGTTTAGAGTATAGGATCTGCCAAGGAGCTTGCTGAAAGGTTTGCCCTTGTCGGTTGCGCGTTGGCTGTCATAGTCAAACTTGACGCCGGTTTTATCAACGATATTGACAGCGATCTCGTCGACAGTGATCTTTACGATCGAGCCGCCTTTGATGTCGAGAGATTGGAACTGCTGGGTTATGACCATCTCAACCTTGTTGCCTGTCTGCTCTTCTTTGACCTTGTCCAGTGAGGGCTGAGCGAACTTGTAGCTCTGCTTTGTTTCTGTCGTTATTTTGTATGTATCAGTGTGACCCGGTGCGAATTTTAGCGAGAGGTCGGCTTGCTGTGCGCAGCCTGTGAAACAAACTGAGAGGCAGAAACAAACCACGAGTAAAGATGCGACGACTTTGCGAGACATAAAAAGCTCCTTCTAATATGTTAATATTCTCTATAAAACCATACTTTGCAGGTAATTATACACGGTCAGGCGGTGTTGGCAACAATAATTTCCCCGCATAATCGTTAAAAAAATGGATACGGTTGTGTTTTAAAGAGAAAAACCTTGACGAATCAGTGTGAGTATATATAGTATTTACGGTGTTGTACAAAGGGAAGTTGTGCTTTTGGCAGTTGCGTTATCGTTAATCGCAACTGGTGTTATGTTAATTTTTTTTGGGGATGAAAAGATGAAGAAGATAGCTTTATTTGTTTGTGTTGTGTTGTTGAGTTTATCAACAGCTGCAATTTCAGGTTTGATCGACTTTGAGTCAGTACCGGAAAATCAGGCCGCTCAGGCTCATCAGCAGTTCATCGGCAACACTTACGACATTACGGGGGTAGATTTCTGGAGCAAGAGCAATAGCCATCCGAGGTGGAACTTCAACGTTTACGGTAACAGCGGGTGGTTTGTTATCGGAGGTTACCAGACGCCGCCTTATTTCCCCAGTACGAGTCAACTGGGTATGACTTTTGCTTCGCCTGTAGCGGAGGTTTCGATGGACCTGTTCAGTCTTCATTCAATTCAGTTCTGGGTATATGATGCTGACGGTCAGTATATCCCGGGTGTGACGACCATCAATCCCAACGGCGGGTGGGCGACAAAGACCATTATCGCACCGGAAGGCAAGCTCATTTCCAAGATATCGCTTCAGGGTACGGTCAACGGGGCAGTGGTGGCGATGGATAACCTGTCGTTTGTTGTTCCCGAGCCTGCGACGATGTTGCTGCTGTCAGTCGGCGGATTGACGCTGCTTAGACGCAGGAAATAGTCTCTGCCGGGTTATCATTGCTATTGGTTCCTGACATGTTCAGCATGTGAAAGCTACAATATGCTTTCATAGCGGGGATGTTGTACGTATACAATGTTGGAGGTAAATTAGCGATGGTGCCGGCCATGCGAAAACATTTATGTGTTAGCGTTTTTTTCAGGGATTTCAGCAAGGTTATAGCCGATACAGATATTGTGAGAAGTCTTAAGAAAAGGGATTTTACATGGATCGATTTAGTAAAGACGGTAAGATGATCATTCCTCTTCGTGAGCGGAAAAAGGGCACTACAGCTTCCGATGAGCAGGATGTTCGGTATGTTGTGACTGATGCATATTGCCCTAACGGGTGCAGCATTATCGATAATGATAATATAATACATGGGTCCGCTGGGCTTCGCTTCAAATTTAAACGTGAGGGGATGGAGGGCGAATTTATTCTTTCGGCGATCGAGGGGGATTTCGAAAAGATCGTTCTTTCCGGTGAACTGGCTGACGGGGTGAAAGACGAGTTATACTGTCCGTACTGCGGAGTCATATTTGCAAAGCTGGTCAATTGCAGTTGTCAGCCTGATGCGGATATGGTTGTGTTCGGGTTGACGGAAAAGCTTGATTTTAATAACGCGATCGCGTTCTGCAATGTTACCGGGTGCACGAATGGCACGTTTATCAAGTCGGAAGACGTGATCCGGCACATGCGATTAGGGGGCTATTGACCAAGTGGCAGGATCGCCGCAGGTTCCGACAGCCGACAAAACAAGTCATTTTGTACTGAATCACAATATTATTGATTCTGATTTAAACTCAGTACCTGAAGATTTAGTATTACTCTTTGAAGGCTCAGAAGGTTGGAATCATATTGGGGGCCTGAATTACAGCGATTAGATGGTAGGGTAATATATGAGAATGCCAAAAGCTAATTCGCCTGACTTGTGGAAGTATCCTAAGCTGCTGGCGGAGATAATTTATCCCGACATGACGGTTGATGAGATCGTTGAGCATTGCGTGAAGTTTGCCGAGCAGGAGTGGGAGTTAGAGGAGTATATTCCGTTGATCGATTGTGTTGTGCCACAAGCATTGGCCGATGAGATTGCGGTCCCTCCTAACGTTGAGAAGTTGGGGATGGATTACTGGAGTTTTGATCCCTTATCAGCTATTCTTGAAGAAGTACAGAATTTTAATGATGATTCACTTTTTTTCTGTATGATTGAAGCGGTATATTATGTTCCTGATGATTCATCACGGATGTCGTCTTACTTTGGTAATCTTCGTGGTTTTGTGGGATACTCAGCAAATCCTGAGAGTCCAGAGGTATTACCTTTACTTTTCGAGGCGACCCGAGATTTTGTTCTGGCATATGGATGGCGGGAATATCTTTCGGCAGCTTATGCTCACCAGGCAATTTGTGAGGCTATGAATTGCTGGCCGCAGACCGAAGAGTTTTTTGCAGTCAAAATTCGTGATTACATCAGCAAGGGGGTATGTGATGATATTTTCCTGGTAGATTTTCCGGTTTTTGTAGTGTCCGTTGAAGCCAGGATTCGAAAAGAAAAGAGCAGTAATGATAATCTCAAAGAGTTGATTCGTCAGGTGTATGACTGGTTAGGTCAGCTGGCCCAACAGGATAAGGATATGTCCAGGGATACATTAGAGCTTATATATGAGCGCAGGTTGTGGCAGTGGGAGTATATTAACGCCGATATTTTGATGAAACTTGAGAAATGCAGAAAATGGCATGAACAGTTTGCTGGCACCGAAGGATTGAACAGGGCAAAAAAACGTTGTGATGAGATTGAGGCCCAATTACTCCCTTACCCTCAAAAGCCTTGACACCGGTTTGTTGTGTTTGTTTTTATCTATTATGTTCGATTTTTGGGGTTTATGTTATTATAATCCGATTAGATGGTATGGCGGTGTTGTAATAATGGAATTTGATTTGAAAAATGGAGTTTTCTATGCTTAAGAAGCTTTTTGTTTGCGGGGCGTGTTTATTTATTGTTTTGTTTTCCGGTTGTCAGAGGCAGATTGAAGAGGAGTATCTGGATTATGAGAAGCCTTTGCCGCCTGGTGCGTTGGCATTAAGGAAGTTGGTCGATCCTGCTGATATTCCTGATATGTCGCTGGCTTGCTGCGATCTTGTTAATCTTCGCATTTCAGTCGGCCACAGTTTGACGTATATGGCTAAGCCTTCGAGCAGGCAGTTTTTCCCGTATGGTACTATCTCTCATGGTCACGCTACCGCCAGTTTGCAGGCGTTTGGGGACCTGATCGATTCGGGGCTTGTCGGGCGAAAACTCAATAACGCGATACTTGAGAAGTTCGATGTTTATATTTCGGTCGGGTGCGATAACCGTGGTACGGTTCTGTTTACGGGTTATTATACGCCGATCTTTGACGGTGCGATGGAGCGGAGCGAGCGGTTTAAGTATCCGCTGTATTCGATGCCGGACGACCTTGTTAAGGGGCCAAACGGTGAGATACTCGGACGCAAGCTTGCGGGCGGTCAGGTTACGAGGTATCCCGCACGGGCGGAGCTTGAGGCGTCGGGCGAGCTTGCGGGGACAGAGCTGATATGGCTTGGCGATCCGTTTGAGGTTTATGTTGCGCATGTGCAGGGTTCGGCGAAGGTTCGGCTGCCTGACGGGACGCTTGTGACGGTTGGGTATGCCGCAAATAACGGGCATGAGTACAAGAGCGTTTCGAAGCAGATGCTGAGCGACAGTGCGATCCCGGCTGATCAGCTTAGTCTTAAGTCGATGATCGAATATTTTCAGCGGCACCCTGAGCAGGTGAGCAGCTATGTCAGCCGCAACCCCAGGTTTGTGTTCTTCCAGATGAGTGACGGCGATCCGAGAGGCAGTCTTAACGCACCTGTGACTCCGATGCGGTCTATCGCGACTGACAAGAGCGTTTATCCAAGAGCAAGCGTGGTGTATATGTCGACCAAGCTGCCTCGTGATCTTGGCGGAAGCATAATACACAGGGAATATACCGGCTTTACGCTTGATCAGGATACGGGCGGTGCTATCCGTGCTCCGGGCAGATGCGATGTTTATATGGGTGTCGGCGACCGGGCAGGGCAGATGGCAGGGCAGGTTTACCAGGAAGGGAAACTGTATTATCTGTTCCTGAAACCTCAATACTACGACAGGCAGATGGAGCTGCTTAGCCCCTCTCTTTAGGGCTGGTTGCTCTATTGCATTGTGTCAAAACTGTTTGAACTGTTGTCCCTGCGCTCGCGCTTCGGGCTGCTGTGGTGTGGCCTACGACTTCAAAAACATTCAAACGTAATTTGGGCAACAAGCCCTTTAGGATTAACTAAACATCAAAAGGGGTAGACGGATGCGAGAATATTTCCAAAGAACAGCAGTGATCCTGATCGCATTGACAGGCGCCTTTGTGTTCGGTGAAACCGGCAAAAGCGGACAATCCACCAATGCCCCTGCCAGTGCCCGGCAGATAAAAGTAATCGATATAACCGGCTTTGGTGTTCAGCCCGACAGTGGTAAAGATGCAGTTGCGGCAGTCAAGCAGGCACTGGCCAAAGCGAGGGAATTCGGCAAACAGAACAAAGAAGTCCATCTTGTATTTCCAAAAGGGCGATATGACTTCTTTCCGGATAGCAGCGAAAAGCGGAAATACTATGAGTCAAACTCATACCAGATAGATTTTAGAACCTGCCCCATAATTATCGAGGAGACTGCCAATCTTGTTTTTGACGGTAACGGCAGTGAGTTTGTTTTTCATGGGCCGATGCGAACTGTCACCATTGATAACAGTGAAAACATCACTCTGAAGAATTTCAGCGTTGACTGGGATATTCCGTTGACGGCCCAGTCGCAGGTCATGGAAGTAACCGATGATTATATCGACATACGTATCGCTGATGAGTCGCCATATATCATAGAAAACGGTAAAATATTCTTCACAGGCAAAGGCTGGAAGAGCGGCTGGTGGGCAACGATCGAATTTGAAAAACACTCGCATCTGGTTCCGCAGGGTTCCGGTGACGGGTGTATGGGTGGGAACTGGCGAGACTACCGCGCCGAAGAGATCAAGCCGCGTCTCATTCGTTTGCATAATAAATTTAAGAGAACCCCTGCTGTGGGCAACTATCTGGTAATGCGTCATAATTCACGCGAACATGCCGGGATGTTTTTCTTCCACAGCAAGGATATTGTGCTGGAGGATGTCAATGTTTACCACACCGGAGGGCTGGGATTGCTGGGGCAGTTTTCTGAGAACCTTAGTTTCGAACGTGTCAACATCATTCCAAATCCTGCCAAGAATCGCTACCTGTCGGGCCATGATGACGGTCTGCATATCTCCAACTGCCGGGGTTTGGTGCGTGTGGAGGATTGTACCTTTGGCGGACTAATGGACGATCCGATCAATGTTCACGGAACCAGCGTGCGTGTGATAAAACAGTTGGCTGACGATAAACTTCTCTGCCGTTTTATGCACAGCATGAGCGTGGGTATGCTATGGGGTCGTCCCGGTGAGAAGGTCGGCTTTATCCGTGCGAGCAGCCTGAAGACGATAAGTACCGGGAGGATCAAATCCTGGAAGCCGCTGAACGTTACGGACTTTGAGGTGTCGTTTGAAAAGGCTGTTCCCGGCGATCTTAAGGTTGGCGATGCTTTGGAGAATCTTACCTGGGCACCTCAGGTACACATTAGCAATTGCACGTTCAACAGCTGCCGGGCACGAGGTGTGCTGCTTTCTACGGGGCAAAAATCTATCATAGAAGACAGCATTTTCCGGTCAAGCGGGGCTGCGATACTTATCGCTGGCGACGCCAACCAGTGGTATGAATCGGGTGCCGTTAACGATCTTGTTATCCGCGGCAATATTTTTGAATCGTCCTGCCTGACCTCATGGTATCAGTTTGGCGAAGGGGTTATCAGCATCTTCCCGGAAATTCCCAAAGTCGATGCGGATACACCGTTCCATCGCAATATCCGCATCGAAGATAACGTGTTCCATGCGTTCGACTACTCAGTTCTGTATGCGATGTCAACGGACGGCATTACTTTTAGCAACAACACCATAATACGGAACTATGATAACAAACCATGGCATTGGCACAAACATACACTGAACTTCAAAGCCTGTAAGAATGTGACGGTAAAGGGCACGAAACTTATCGGTGATGTGCTTGGTTGCGATATAAAACTGGAAATGATGGAGCCGGATCAAATAAAGCTTTCACGCAGCCAGGGGCTGAAAATCGCACCATGATGGAGAAGATAACGATTAAAAAAAGGGGCCTCGAACCGGATTGGTTCGAGGCCCTTATGTTTTGGTATTGTTGATCTATTTGCTTTCGGTGGTTACGGCGGTATCAGCAGGGGTATCAACAGGTTCGTCGGCAGGTTTTTCTTCGGGGAAGTTCCTTGCCATGATGTTCTTGATCTGTCCGGCTGTTTTAGTTTCAGGTGCTGCATCGAGGGCCAATTGCAGGGTTTTCTTTGCTTCGTCTTTGTTCTTGTCCCTGAAGTAGGCTTCGGACTTGGTGAGGTATAGTTCCTGCAGCGTCTCACCCGTCGGTTTGGTCTCGACGATTATAGCATCTGTCATTTCGATCGCTTTTTTGAAATCTTTTGATGACATTGCCTGCCGGATCGCATCGAGTTTTCTTGATTTTACATATTTATCTTTTAGCCCGGCCTTGTTGTCGTTGTCTGATTCGATAATTTGGTCGATCAGATCGCCATAGAAGACAGAAGCAGTTCCCTCCGGAAGCAGTGACAATGCTTCGTCGATGAGTTTTGCTTTGTCAGTTCCTGATGCCGCCTGATCCCCAGCTTTTTTAATAAACTCAGCTATCCTGGTTTTTGTTCCCTGCATCTTATAAAGATGCTCGATGTACTTTTCGGGTCCGCCTTTCTGGTAGCCTGTTTTTGCGTATGGTTTGCCAGCGGCGTCGGTCACGAAGATGGTTGGGAAGCCCGAAACCGAGTATTTATTTTTCAGATCTTTATTTTGAGCTATCACCTCTTCGGTCAGGATCGACTTGTTCCTTGGGTAGTCGAGTTTGAGTAGAACGAATTTTTTTGGGATCTCATCGATGAAGGTTTGCTGGGTGAAAACTTCCTTGTCAAGTTTGATGCACCATCCGCACCAGTCTGAGCCAGTGAAGTCCATAATGATGTCCTTGCCCTGATCGGCGGCGAGTTTTATTGCCTTTTCGTAGTCCTGTATCCAGATGTCCTTTTCTGCTGCCGGTTCCGTTTCTGCAACTGGTTCTTTGGCAGGTTCGGTTACTGCTGCTTTTTCAACTTCGACTTTCGGTTCAGGTATTGTTTCGTCCGTCGGGTTGTGGGCCGGTGTAAGTTCGATTGCCGGCGTCTCGGTTTTTACTTGAGTCTGGTCCTCGGGAGCCGGCTGAGGTGTGTTGTCTTCTTTTTTGTTGCAGCCGCCTGCGGTTATTGCCAGCGCCAGCAGGACAACAAGAACGAGTGATAAGTTTGCGTTTTTCGTCATAATCAATACCCTTTCTACGAATTAAATTGTATTTTCAGTTAAATATTACGTTACGCAGGCTAATCGCCATCAGGTTATAAAACAAGGTAAAAATGGTTAAATGTATAAAAAAACCTCTTAGATTATACCCTGTATTGTTCGTTTTGGCATTTAATGCTGTTAATTGGGGGCTGTTTGGCTATAATGCCCCGTTGCGTGATTTGGCTTTGTGCCGGTTGTTATATTGGAATAATTCAGATGTTTATTGATGAAGCAAAAATAAAGGTAAAGGCTGGTGGCGGCGGTCATGGGTGTCTTAGTTTTCGGCGTGAGAAGTACGTTGCTAATGGCGGTCCAGACGGCGGTGACGGCGGTGATGGCGGTGATATTATTTTCGAGGCGGTCGGCGATGTCGATACACTGCTGGATTTCGCTTCGCAGCATCACTGGAGGGCCAAGAACGGTATGCCGGGCGAGGGGAGCAACCGAACCGGTTCGGATGGCGACGATCTTGTTGTCCGTGTACCGGCTGGCACCATTATATATGACGTTGATATTGATATGATGCTCAAGGATCTGGATAAGGTCGGTTCCAAGGTTCGGGTTTGTGTCGGAGGCAATGGGGGCAAGGGCAACAAACGATTTGCCCATTCGACGAACCAGACTCCGAGGGAGTATACACTCGGCGGAGAAGGCCAGGTGAGGAATCTGCGACTTGAACTGAAACTTATCGCCGATGTTGGGCTTGTCGGTATGCCGAACGCGGGCAAAAGTACGCTTGTCGCAAGCAGTTCCAAGGCAAGGCCGAAGATCGCGAACTATCCGTTTACGACACTTGAGCCTGTGCTTGGGATCGTGGAGCTTAGCGGGTACCGGCGGTTCGTGATGGCCGATATACCGGG
>DAOWHR010000006.1 GCA_030641315.1 Anaerohalosphaeraceae bacterium
ATATTTGCTCTAATTGTCTCGAGCATTTTCATAAGTTTTGTCTGTTCGCTGTCTGACAGTGGTGACATTATTCTGTCGATCTCATCACGGTAGGCAGGTTCGACTTTGTCGAGGAGTTTTGCTCCCTTGCCTGTCAGTTTGATGATGTTGTAACGGCGGTCGTTTGCTTCGGCTGTCCGTACTACAAAGCCAGCCGTTTCCATACGGTCGATCAGGGATGTGACGTTGGCGCGGTTGACAAGCATCATTTCGCTGAGCCTGGCCTGGCTCAGGCCTTCGTTGCGGCCCTGGTACTTCAGCAGCATCATCAGGTTGAGCTGAACATCAGTCAGGCCATAAGGCCGGAGAAACTCAATACCACGTTTTTTAATGCAGGTTGCCGTGAAATAGACGTTTAAAAGAGCTTCATGGCTCTTCATTTGAAACGGTGCGTTCAATTGTAATTCATGCTCAAGCGACATATCACGGCCTCAATTATATATAGTATACATATAAACTATACATTAGTAAATCAGTTTGTCAAATGGAAAACCGGCAAAAAAAGAAATAAATGGCGGTGACTGTTATTTTAGATACTTATCCCGGTCACAGACGACCTTGCCGCTTATAAGTTTCAACTCCGCAACCTGCAGCGATGAACGTCGATACTCTAAGGAGTCCTGTTCAACTTCTACATTATTGCAGTCATATATTCTGCCGGGATGCGTGAAGTAAATGATAAAGGCACGCCCATCGACAATGAAAACGTCGGCGTGTCTACCCTGATCGTTATCATCTTCGCGTCTGCCTTTGGTGTTCAGAATGACATTGTTCTTTTGCCAACTACCAGTTTCATGTTAACCGGGCAGGGGGACAGGTTTGCCGGTATCTTTGTATGTGGGCATGTCGGCCTTTGCATCGGCAAGGAAAGCTCCAAGTTGACTGGCAAGGCGCTTGACAACAGGTGGAAGTTTGTCCGCCAGGTTGTTTGATTCTCCGATGTCAGTTTTTAGATCGTAAAGCTCGTAATGCATATCTTCATGGAAATAGATCAGTTTCCAGTTACCTTTTCTAATAGCGCTATGGGGTTTGCCTGTGCTGTAATTATGCGGAAAGTGCCAGAAAAGGCTGCGATCTTTGGGGTAGCCCTTTTCATGTTTCAGCAGCGGGACGATGCTGACGCCGTCAATTTTGCCGCCGATCTGATAGTACTTTTTAACGCCTGCCATCTCAAGGAACGTTGGAAAAATATCCTCGATGATCATATAGTCCGTACATATCGAACCTGCTTTGGTAACGCCAGGCCATTTTACCATCATCGGAACCCTGCTGCCGCCTTCGTAAGGGGTCAGTTTATGCCCGCGCAACGGCTTGTTGATGTCTGCACCGCTTGGGGCGCCATTGTCGGTCATAAAAACAATGATCGTATTATCTTCGATGCCGAGTTTTTTAACATTGTCAAGAATATCACCGAGAGATTTATCCATGCTTTCGATCATGGCTGCATACGTCGCGTCGAATTTGTCCAGTTTGGCGTCGATGTACTTTTGGTGGTATCGCTTGTCAGCTTCGTAAGGTGCGTGGATCGCGTAATGGGACATGTACAGGTAGAATGGTTTGCCGTCGGTAACTGCCTGGTTGACCGCTTCGTTTGCTTCTATCGTAAGCGCTTCGTTAAGGTAGATATCTTTGCCGTGGTATTTGTCCAGCCCGGGGATGTCCCATATCCTGTCGCCTTTTCGAAAAGCGGCGCTGAAATTGTTCTCGCCGTAATAGCTGCCCGGCCCGCCGGCGCAGTGGCCTGCAATGTTAACATCAAAGCCAAGATTTTCGGGCATCTCGCCCGGTAAACCATCCGCGCCGAAGTGAGCCTTGCCCGCATGTATGGTTCGATACCCTGCGTCCCGCAGGAACATTGGCAGAGTCTTTACGTGGACGGTTCTTTCTATACCCGCAACCGGACTAAGCCCGTTAAGGTTCCATTTGGGCATATTTAGTTTCGCGTGTTTCCAGTCCGGTGAAGTATTCTGTCTAAGCGTCCAGTTTGTGACCCTGTGACGGGCAGAGTTAAGCCCCGTCATCAGGCTGACCCGGGTAGGCGAACAGACAGAGCACGCATAGGCCTGTGTGAACTTAACACCCTCATCGGCTAGCCTGACCATGTTGGGCGTATAGTATCGCTTGTTTAGTTTTGTTACAGAAGTATGGAACGGCTCGGAGGTATCCTGCCAGCCCATGTCATCTACCAGGAAAAAAATGATGTTAGGCTTTTCAGCATTTCCAGAAAGATTGCTTGTTTTTCCTAATACAGGCTGACCGATCAAGCCTGCAACTCCAAGTGCCGCCGTTTTTTTTATAAAATCCCGCCGATCCATTTGAATTCCTTCCTTAGTATATTTTCAGGTATTATAACCGCCCTGATAATATACACGCTATCGGCGATGACCGCAAGTAATTGTTTTTCCAGTTTCAGTTTGGGTTTACTTCCTGCCAGTTCTGTGGGTCGCTGCCCGATTGCGTTGGCGATGTTGAAATTCTTTGCAGTGCTTTGCCCGAGCCGTCCGGTCCCTGCGGCCATGGCCAGAAATCTCCGTAGATCACTTCGTCAACAATTACCCACGGGATAGTCGTATCGGGCAGGTCCGGTTCGAGCGGTCTTTCAACGGCGATGCGTTCGCCGCCGTTGGACAGATCACCTGACCATGGGCCGACGATGTCAACGCCTGCGACCAGCGGTCCGGTCGAGTATGTGCTGACAAATGACGCAAGCCTTGCTGTTTCTACAGCAGGGTCGAATCCTACTACGAACAGATCGTCATTTGCACCGATAGCTGTCGCGGCAGGGAAGGTGAAATCTACGCCGCTGTCGATCCGCCAATCCTCAAGGAAGATCAGTGAGGAAGTTGTGTTGTAGAGTTCGAGATATTCGTCGTTGTCGCTGTCTTCGAGCGGATGGTACATTATCTCGCGGATGACAAGATGATCGGCAGGCGCGGTGTTGGCAGAGTCGCGGGTCGGCGTCATCGCGAATAGGTAATCGTTGCCGTCGGGGTATCTTCCAAGCGTAACACTATTTTCCTGTCCCTTGAAATGAACGTAGTCGACGACCCTGTCCTGTGTAGTGCCGGGCAGGTATGAAAGTATGATCTGTTCGCCTGCTTTGTCGAGTCCGAAGCCGGATGTGATCGGTGCGTGGAAATCGTTTACCTCGTCGAACGAGATGAATCCTGCGGCGCTGACTGAGGCGGCGTGGAGTGGCCACTTTTTCAGATCGTCAAAGTCATCGGACAGGTACCAGTTGCCGTTCAGGTTAATGGTGCCGGAAGTCGGGTTGTACAGTTCGACCCAGTCGTTGGAATCGTACGGATCAACCGCATAGTCTGTGTGTGCGGCGACTTCGTTAATTACGATACCTGCAGGTTTGGCGGGATCATCAGCACCCGGCGAACCGTTGATGTATGTGCTGTGTTTCCAGTTGCCGCAGTATTCGAGTGTGCCGTCTGGTTCGCCTTGTATCGCGCCATCGACCGGTATCATTGAATGGCCTGATCCGTCCGCAGCCTGTGGCCATCCGCGGCTGTCGTTGTAGGTGAAGTTAAAGATAGTTCCGTTCCAGTAGTCCTGTAGCTTTATATTTTCACCGCTGTTTGAAAGACTGCCTGAATATTGGCCTGTTATTCTTGACGAAAGGTCAGTGCCATAACGTGATTCGAACGCTGGTTTATTTTTTACGAGAAGTAAAAATTTTCCAGGCAAGAGAGTGTCTATATCACCCTGACTAAAATCATAAGCGATACCTTCGTTAAATGTCAGGTTGGTAAGATCAAGGTTTTCGTCGCCGATGTTTTTCAATTCGACAAATTCAAATTCATCATTGTCAACATCAAGCTCGTTCTTCGACACATCTGCCGGTCCGGGATTGAACATTACTTCTGTAATTCGCAGATAATCACGGACGTATGCTGACAGGGCCTGACCTGTGGTGAACTGATTAGGGTCGGACCAGTGGCTCCACCTGCCGGTGTCGTCTTTCATCCTGCAGCGGACGCGATATGTGCGGCCAGGTTTTACAACGCTTGCCGGTATCTGGACAGCGTCGTCAAAGACGGTAAGTTCCTGACTTTCCCATATCGTGTCAATTTCATACTTTCCGTGTTTTGTTCTGTAGGAAAACGAACTGTCAGGAAGACCGCCTTGGCCGGTTTCGTCTGAATCGACCTTTGCGGTAAGTGTGACATCTATGGACATGTCACTGCTGGTAATGGAACTGTTAAGCACATGTATCGCAATGGTGTTGGTTCCGTTATGCAGATAGCTGTAAGGGCTGGCCAGTTCGATAGTTTGCCATGAAGCATTGTTGACATAGCTTGAAGGATGGGAGGTGCTGTTCCACTGTTTGTTTTCAGTGGAACAATTTGGTCTGGCGATCTCGGTTCCGTTGATCCAGATAATGCATCCGTCATCTACATATACGCCGAGTTCGAGTGTTTCGATATCATCGACGTTAACGACTTCAAATGTTTTTCGAAGGTAGATCGTTGTGTAATTACCCCTCATGCCATCGATTTCGGTGTTGTCGTCGTTGTCGCCGTAGCCTATGCTTGTTTGCCCTTCAAGCCAAGAGTTGTCATTAAAGCTCTCTTGCCGCCATTCATCATCAGGGGTGCTTGGCGGTCCCGAGATCGCTTTGAAATATTTCCAGTCCATGCTTTCTTTAGCGATCAAAATTTCCGTTTCATCATCTCCGGGCGGAATTACGGGCACAGCCGCTTTTGAGCCGGCTTCGACTTCAGCGATACGCCATTTCATCGCAGCGAAAGTATTGTCACCCTGCGGATCGGAGAAATCACTTGTCACAAAAGTAAGATCGTTTACAGGGAATCCTTCTGTTCCTGTAAAACGTATTTCGGTTCGGTCGGGAATGTCATAGTCTATGGCATCTTCGTTTAGCCTGTGCCCGCAGTGACTGCCAGGGAATTGGCCATAGTAACTTACAGGTGAGATTACCGTTTTCATGTAGCTGACGAGTCCTGCGAAATCATGTGTCGGCAATGCCGGTTGTCGATAGTAAGCACTGGAATATCTGAACCTTGGGTGATAGTTCCACATCGCACGTTCAGCGTCTACGAAAGATTTTGCTCCGTCTGCGCTGCTGATGACCGAGGCCATTTCATCTATGACCTGCCATCCCTGATCGGTGTTGAATAAAAGATCCTGCAGTTCCCTGGCCCGGTTTTTATATGCTATCTCAAACTGATCGTGGGACAGTGAATAAAAGAAATGTTCCCAGTTCGGTTCGTCATAGTTGTGAGGGCCGTACTCAAATGTCAGGTCAAGGTCCCATGGAAGCATGAGCCATTTGTCTGTGACCGGATCGTGGTATTTGAGACAGTTTTGATTGTAGCGTCTGTCGGAGTTGTTTATAAGTATCCCTGTCGCGTTGTAACTGTAGTATTCGGCCAGGTCGATGTTAGTGTCCCACCACGTTGCCGGTTTTGATGTTGTCAGGTTGCTGCTAAGCCAGTTGACATCGGAGCTGTCGGTGACCTGTGTTGCTGACTGGTTCATCTTTGCTGGAGAACCATCCATCTTGTACAGGTTTCCGTCGGCAAGACCGTGTTCGTCAATGAAATGTCCATCCGGCTGTTCGATTGCGAAGTACAGTCCCCAGAAGTCGCCTTCGTACTGGTTAGACGGATTTGCCTCAAGCGAACCGTCGATCACCCTGAAGTGGAAATAATTGGTGTCGGGACTCGGTACGCCAGCCATGTTGTAAAACAAGAAGCTTAGAGGTTCGTTCATAACCATTCCTGCTTCGCCTTTATCACCGCTGCCTGGCAATTTCCACCATGGACATGATCCCGTGCCGAAGTTTATTTTGTTTCTCTTTTCTTTATACTTCTTTCCGAAATTATCACGTCCCTGGAAATAGTGGCCCCGGTTAAAGTTTAACTTCCATTTGTTCTTTCCCCAGAAAAATGTCGAATACTGTCCTCGTATCCGGTATCTGATGTGGTCATAGACGACGCCGTCATAAACGATGGTTCCGTAAAAGCGGAAGTCTCCGTTGTTATACGCGGAGTTCCACTGGCAATTATTCACATCACTGTTTCTTGAGATCAAATGGTACACAGGAAGAGATGCCATGACATCTGTGCCGTATTCTACTACTTGTCCTAACGGGCCGGAATCGTCTGGTTTTATCGCACCGCTCCATGCGGGTACTCCATCATAGCAGAAGTATACGAAGTTCGGCTGTGGATCGTCTGCGTAAGGTACTCGCATATACTGTTGTGTATTGTCCTCGACCGTGATGCGATAACGGATCAGCCGTCTGTTAATCTGCATGTCAGCTGGCATCTGCACCGTATAAATATCATCGCTGGCAGCAGCATCGCCATTCGTCCCGTCATCGGTCATCTCTATCGGGATCCAGTTGGCTATATTGCTGTATACATAATTTGGCGTGTTGTTTGGTAGTCCGAGTGGTATATAGTTTCCCGGGTCGACTATTTGATAGTACAGAAGTACAGTTTTTACCCCGTCAGGGTCGGTCACTTTTGCGGTAATAGATACAGTGGCTGCTGATGTCGGCTGGTTTGGAGAGTGTTTTACCTGCCGGATGTGTGGTGGTATGTTTTCAGCGTAGACCGCAAGATTTTCGGTGCCTGGTGTCGGAAAGGCGCTGCGCCAACTGCCTGCAAGATCATTGTCAAATTGAGGATTTACCATCTGGATCGAATGTCCGCTGCCTGCGTGGGCATCATCGTCGGGTACTGCATCTCCGATGGTCGGCCAGGGGAAGCCAAGCTGGTAATCGACCGCGTCAACTTTATCGCCGGTGTTGTCGCGCAGTGTTATCTTTTCACCATCGTTACTCAGGCGG
Organism: Anaerohalosphaeraceae bacterium; assembly: GCA_030641315.1. Lineage (GTDB taxonomy): Bacteria > Planctomycetota > Phycisphaerae > Sedimentisphaerales > Anaerohalosphaeraceae > DAOWHR01. The sequence goes on from DAOWHR010000006.1 coordinate 6,866, forward strand.
CCGACGAAAGGACCGTATGCGGTTGGCGTTCCATATTTGGCAGTAACCGCTGACGGGTTTGCCGCGATAATAATATACCCGCGGCCCGCTATCTGAGTGCCAGCAGGGAAGGTGTATTCAATTCCTTCACTAAAGTACCATCCTGAAATATCAATCGGGTTGACAGATAAGTTGTACAGTTCGACGAACTCAAGCGCATCGGTTGGGAGATCGGGATTGTAATGAATCTCGTTGATGTAGACCGCTGTGCCAGTTCGGAGCCAGTTGTTGGCAATTACATTGAAGTCGCCAAAATTGACACCGTCCTGGCCAAAAATGTCGGCGCACAGGTTCGGGTCGTTCACGCATCCCGGTTCATCGAGCCACTGGTCAGCGAGCATAAAGATGTCTTCAATATTGACTGTGCAGTCGCCGTTAATGTCACCGTCCGGGCATTGGGCGAACAACAAACCATTGAAGCTGAACAAAAGAGTGAAACAGGCAATAAAACAGCAGTATCCAATTCTTGGCATCACACACTCCATGTAGATTAGCAAAAATATATTGTAGCAGATTATGGCTGGAAAATCAACTTTATTATACTTATCATGGCTATAAGCTGTGTCGTCGGCTGTTTTGAGGTCAGCAATGTTCTATTTGCTGCTTTGCGTTTCGTGCTGCTCGACAAATTGTTTGCCGTTCCTTAGATATATCATCATTGCTGTTACGGCAGTTGCCGCGGCTGTAACCCAGAGAGTCCGGCAGACGTTGATCCAGTTCGGAGTGATATTTGACATTTCAGGCGCGATAAGTATCGCAGCGACCATAGAAAGTTGGAGGAACGCGGCGAATTTGCCTATTGGGTTCGGCACGATGTGTACCTTTGCCGTCATCATGTAGAGTACCGTAAATCCGAGCAGCAGCAGAATATCTTTGCCGATTATCAGCACCGCGACCTCTTTGGGAAGAACAAAACCTGGAATTGCGATGTTTTTATGTGCCAGAAGTACGCATGCCGTTGTCATCAGCAGCTTGTCAGCCATCGGATCGAGGAAAGAGCCAAGCCGTGTAACTTGTTTTTTAACTCTTGCCATGTAACCGTCAAGAGCATCGCTTATACACATTGCCAGGAAGATGACGGTTGCGATGTGTCTGAAGGTATCGCCGTATTGGGGCTGGTTCATTCGAAGCAGGCAGATTATGAAAGGAAAGATCAGCAGTATACGAATAACGGTTATTCGATTTGCAAGGTTCAGTTTCATGCGATCATCCTTTGTCAGCTATTTGTAATACCAATGGTATTAATTACTCACGCGTTGGAAGGTTTTATCCGCGAATCAATACACGATAATTTTCTAAAAAAGCCGTGCTAATCCTTCCAGTCGAGTACTTCTACGGTCGCGTCAGGAGAAATTTTTATAAAGTTTTTTCTAAGACCAACCCAGCATCCGCTGTTGTGGTACCAGTTGCCAATCGATTTTGCCGCGTGCGTGTGTCCGACTATTGCGATGTCATAACCGTTAGCGATTTGGTCCTTATGGTACAGTGCGAGCATTCCTTTTGTTCTGGAAGGGCTTTGCGAAGGCGTCAGCTCATGGTCGAAGTTGTGCTGGTGAGAAGCACTGGTACATTTTCTTTCAAATCTGTTTACAAAGCAGCTCCACATCCACATAAACGATCTGCCTGTTTTGAGCAACATTTTTTCTGTTCGCCCTCCCTGTGAGAGCAGCGGCGATCCCTTTTTGTCCTCTATGATGCCTCCCAGTATTGCCAGAATTCTGCCCCAGCCTGGAGTGTCTTTGCTTTCAAACGGCTCGACTTCGTGGCCGTGCATGAATTTGAAAGTTTTGCCGCCTATCGTTTCGGTGAACGGGCGGGTCATTTTATCAAAGAACGGGTGAGCCATCATCCCTGTATCAATAAGGTGTTCGAGATCGGCGTCGTGATTGCCCACAACAAATATGGCGTCCATTTTTGCCAGTCGGTCAATGACGGGCATTCTTTTGATGAGCACCTTGCTGACGTTTGCCTGCCAGAACTCAAACAGGTCGCCCAGCACGATGAGTCTGCCGTTATTAGCTTCAACAAAATCGAGAAAACTGTTTAAATGTGATTCCTTGTTGTCGACAGCAAAATTGTCCCTGGGTCCGCCATCCCCCATGTGCAGATCGCTGATAACAAAAAGAGGTCTGTTGTTCCTATCGGTCGCCATATTGTTTGCGAAGTTCTAGTTAATGTTGTTGGTGTTATCGTCCATATTGCATTTTCCATGATCGTTGGTGCATTTTATTATGTTGCCGTCTTCATCTGTCGCGGGGCAACAGGGGCAACTGCATGCGGTCAGAGATATTGATAATGCTAATAACAATACGATCAAGAGCGTTTTTCTCACTGGAAACCTAAAAATAAAGAAACTGTTTTACCGGCACTCGATATTCGAAAATGTATTCTAACATTAGTCCGAAATTAGTGTGTAAAAAAATAGTTTTTTGGCATTTTTTGACAAGGCAACACGAGTGGACAAAAAAACAAGGGGCCAAATCCAATTTGGCCCCTTGTTTTTATTGTGGCCCTTTCCTTTATCATTATAGTGCTTACGCACCCTTTCGAATGGGTTACCCGACCGTCGTCAGGTTAAACGTAAGCCAAATGGCCGGATTGGCTATTTTCCAGGGCCACAGACCTTCCACTTGTTACTACGAGAATTGCGATTGTGAAGTTCATTGAAAATACGGGGAAAATGCGTCTATTAGGTATGTTACCGGGTATTTTAATTACTTTAATCAGTTTTTTTGCTGATTTTTTTTATTTTTATTGTTTTTGTCGGGTATTTATTTCGATAATTGGTATAGTATAGGCCATTGAAGCGTATGCTTTCATCTCTCAGGGGTATGCTTCAAAATATATTAAAGGAGAGATACAGTTAAGAGGTCTGTAAGCAGACCAAGGAGTATTGAAGTGGCTACAGGTACAGTAAAATGGTTCAATGACAGTAAGGGTTTTGGTTTCATCACACCAGACGGCGGCGGCGAAGATCTTTTCGTTCATCATTCTGAGATCAAAACAGAAGGTTACGCATCACTTTCAGAAAATCAGAAGGTCGAGTTTGAAATCGGAGAAGGTCGTAAGGGCCCTTGCGCAACTAATGTAACACCTGCGTAACATTATGATATTCATCAAGTAAAGGCTTTGTTTTATGACAGAGCCTTTTTTTTGCGCATATTTTGTTTTTAATCATGCGTTTTATGCTTACTAAGCGGTAAATGCGATATCAGTACTAATATCGCAAAAAAAGATTAATCTTTTTGTAAAGACCCAGCCGATATATTCTGCAGTTAAAGCAAGTATATATCGGCTCTTAATAAATGGCCCCAAGGGCTATACCGGCTTGATCCTGAGATGCTGAGCGAAGATGTTTGCACACAAGGCAGATCGAAATCGTGCATTGATGGTACAAGGCTGGAAATTATACGGGAAGAGCCAATAAAGATAAAAGGGGAGAGCATATCGCTCTCCCCTAATCTTGTTGTTATGTAACAGGTGTCGGCTGTTGTGCAGCTGGCAAAAGGGTGGAACCGACCTGAAGTATTCATGTCCCTCCTAAGCCCTTCTTTTAATTTTGTATTATTGAAAGGAGCGGCGAATGTCTATAGGCCAAATCGAAGAACGCCAGGGTTTTCTTTTTACGGAACCAACAGTTTGCGAAACCGGTGTGTGGTGCACACTTAACGATGGTATAGATCCATCCGAATGGGCCGGGCTTTGCAGGCACATTGGAAAGCTCAGTCCAAGCCAATTCAAAGCCGTAAAGAAGCGTCTGCAGCCCGATCCTGACAGCCTTGTCAGCAGGTTCAGAAGGGCATTGAGTTTTAAGCAGTGTGATGCCGCAGGGGTGCCATTAGTAAGCATCGGCCCGAGCGGAATAGGGGGCCAGTATCAACGGGAGAAGTAATGCCAGCCTGATAATGTTCGCATTTCTAAATCAGGGTTCGATCATCTTCTTGATCTGACTTGGGTGGATGTTGTGGGCATCGGCAATCGCTCTGATGGTCATATCGCCCGATGCGGTTATGTTATTCTTTTTCAGATTTTCGATAGTTTCCTGCAAATCCATGCTCGCTTGCTGACAGACCTGTTTTAATGTCTTTTGGCCAAAACCAGTGCCGAAAGCGGCAGTGACGCTTTCGGAGCAGCCTTGGGCTTTTCTACCCAGCGCGATAGCGTATATCTGGTCAGGCGTATAGACAGTTTGTTCGGAGATCTGTTCGAGAGTTGACTGGACTGAATTCGTGCTTATGCCTTCTGTTTTTAGGTTGGCCATGATCGTGTCAAGCGGTACTGAGGAGTTATTCGCAAGTTCTTCCAACGTCCAAAGCTCTGCATGGGGAACAGGAGCGCTGGCCGAGTTGTCCTGCCAGCCGAGTTTGACAGAGTCCTGAAACGCCAGCAACGATGAGAATGGTTTGATTTTGTAATGTGTGCCTGCGAAAACAAGACCGCACAACAGCAAAGCTGCCACCCATTCGAAGCGGAATCTATATGTCTTACTCGCTGTTATCGAAAGATAGTTTACGATAGCTTTGATATTTAGATAGATGTGCAGGATGCTTGCCACCGCGAATACGGCGCCGAACCATATATGTATCGCTACCCACTGGTGTTTTGTGAAACCAGCCAATGTCCAGCCTGTCCAGTTTGCGATCCTGCCAGGCGGAGTAATAAACAGTATCGCACCGGTTGCAAGCAGCACGATGAACGAAAAAGAAGTCAGCAACGATACAAAAGCCCTGAACTGGAATATTTTCTTTGCAGTTTTTTCCATAAGACCGTTCCTTTGAATAAATTTGAGGATGTGATTATACTTCAATAGTCATCATACCATAACTTTAATTATATCATAAATCGTCAATATAATAAACGTTTGTGCATTATCGTCCATGCGATAATTTTTTGGGATATTGTGATGGAGAAGGATTTATTTTGAAAAAATAGTGTCTTACTGCTGATAATGCATCTATTCCGTGGATAAAACATTTAAGAAATACCCCAAAATGTTATTTTATTGAAGTCATTAAATGTTATAATAGGGTTGTCGATCAGCGGTGCGGCTGATCGGGCATATCAATTTATGGTGGATATGCTGATAGATATTTCTTTTCAGGCAGTCAATGCAAAGGAGAACATGAAGATGAATATCGTACAAGAGACAATCGAATTACACAGCTCAAAGCGTTGCCAGATGACGAACATTACCGCTCATATCGCTGACGTGGTCAAACGGTCAGGTGTGGAAAATGGAGACTGTATAGTTTTCTGCAAACACTCATCAGGAGCGATCACGATCACCGAATGTGCCGACCCGCAAGTCCTCCATGATGTTCTGATGACGCTGGATGAGCTTGTCCCGCATGAACGCAGTGCTTACATGCACAAAGAGCATGACAGTGATGCACACGTCAAATGCTGCCTTGTTGGATGCAGCGAACAACTTCTTATACAGGGAGGCAAGCTGGTTCTGGGAACATGGCAGGGTGTTTATTTTTGTGAGTTTAACGGCCCCCGCATGCGACAGTATGTAGTCCACGTACGAGGGTAATAAACTTTTCATCTCGAAACCATTTTATTATTTGCTGGTGCAGAGCCTTTCTGCGCATTTTCCGGTTAATATATAACCGCGATAATCAAGAGAATCAGTTTGTTGGGCGAATTTTGTTCGATTCAGTCACATTGTTGCTATTGTTTTAGGGTTTTTTGCTGAAAAGTTGCAGAATACTCTTGACAACAGGTGGTACATAGCTGTAATTGTATATTAGGTTCTCATTTGTGCAAGTGAACACATGTTCTAATGCTTGTGAACTCAGTTACAACCATATTGAAGGGTTGTTGTATGAGATATCGCAAAGTACCAGATGAGACAGTCAGGCGGCTGCCTCTTTATTTGAGAGGATTGCGTTTCTTTTCTGAGCAATCTCCGGATCATGTCTCCAGCAAAATTCTTGCTGAATTTTTGGGAATTAATCCATGGCAGGTTCGAAAAGATCTGTCATATTTCGGCGAGATGGGTACTCCCGGTGTCGGCTATAAAGTTAAAACCCTGACAAATCAGAACCAAAGGATCCTCCGGCTGGATTCTGTACACAACGCGGTTCTGGTCGGAGTGGGGAATCTGGGTTCTGCGGTATTGGCTTATCAGGGCTTTAGGACATACGGTATCGAGATCGTTGTCGCTTATGACAGTTCCCCTGCCAAGATAGGCAGTAAGATCAACGGTGTGGAGGTCAAAGATATTTCAGAAATGTGGCAGTTGAACGAATTGGATATCGATCTCGGCATCATCTCGGTTCCCGGTGGCGCTGCTCAATCAATAGCGGACGAATTAATATCGGCAGGGATAAAAGGAATCCTGAATCTCGCGCCGGATTACATAAGAGTACCCAAAAAGATAAAAGTGATCTCGATCGACATAGCAATGGATTTTGCAAGGCTTCCCTATTATATACCAGCTAGTTGACAGTCCTTGCCTGATAAACAGGACAAAGCGATGGAAACGGTATTTGTAAGCAGGTTGAAGATATTACTGGACGCGATAGCGAATGAGCGAAAACTGTTCGTGCCTGAGCTTAGCGGGGATGATTATGTCTATCGTCAATATTCACCTTCAATGGGCGGGGAAGTC
>DAOWHR010000155.1 GCA_030641315.1 Anaerohalosphaeraceae bacterium
GATTATGAGGATGCATATCTTAACATCCCGCCGGGGGGGATCGTTGAAAAGCATTTCTTTCTTGAGGTTTATCCGGTTGGGCACAAGGGGGGCGGGTTTTATGAGCCGATAGCTAAGTCGCTTGAGGTAGTTGAGGCTTTCAGCACCTATGGTATGCCGAGTTTCGCAGAGATCGTGAACCCAACATGCAAGTCCGCGATGTCGAGGGGGGGGGAGGATACGGATGATGCCGGTTTTGGTATGTATCCGAGGTCGAATGCAAAGCCGAAATTTGTTATGGGGTGGTGCGGGCAGGCGGCGGCGTGCGGGTATGCGCTGCAACTGCTGGGCGACAGGGCCGGGGTTGAGGATACGCGGAAGATGGTGCAGGAGTCGCTGGACCATTTGAGTGAGTCGCCTTTTAACGATAACGGCTTTATGCTGATATACGATGCGGCATCGAAGAAGTGGGGCGGGCAGGACCCGGTGTCGCAGGGGCAGGGGATGGATAATTTTGCTAACGCGATCCGGATCGGTCGAAAGAGTAAGAAATATGAAACGAGTAAATGGGAGGAATTCTTAAAGAAGGCGTGCGATGTTCATTCGGGGCGTATTTTGAAAGCTGACTGGAAGCCGAGGAATACGGCAGAGGGTTTTTTCATTTCGCCTTTGTGCAAAGCGTATGAGTTGTTCGGGAAGAAAGAGTATAAGCTTGCAGCTTTGAAGGCGGCGGATCATTATGGAGAAAGGCATGTGAGCATGGATGAGCCTTACTGGGGCGGGACGCTTGACGCATCGTGCGAGGATAAAGAGGGTGCGTGGTCAGCGTTTCAGGGGTTTCTGGCTGCTTATGAAATGACGCATGACAAGAAGTATCTGCGATGGGCCGAGCACGCGTGTGCTGTTTCGATAAGTTATGTTGTTGTATGGGATATGGATCTGCCTGCGGGGAGGCTTGCGGATCATGGGTTTGACAGTCGGGGATGGACGATGGTATCGGCGCAGAATCAGCATCTGGATGTGTACGGGGTATTGTTCGCTCCTGCGGTATACCGGATGGGGCAGCTTCTCGATCGGGACGAGTGGAAAAAGCTGGGGATCGTGATGTTTCGTAACTGCGGACAGCTGATGGATCCGTTCGGATCGCAGGGTGAGCAGATACAGCAGACGAACTTCGCTCAGCATGGCGATATGTCGAATGTGTATAAGCTGCGGGGTGGGTACTCCGAGGGGTGGACGGTGTTCTGGATAACGGCGCATTTTCTTAACGCGGCGGCACAGTTTGAAGAGCTTGGTGTTGAAGTGCTGAATTGATGTATTAGTTAGTATTCAGTAGTTAAGACATTGGGATATTTTGTATTTGGATGTGTTTCTGAGTAATGGGACACAGGGATTGATTCAGTTGTTTGTGTGAAGTGACATTGTTGGTGTGGAGTCTGGATTCCAGCCTGCGCTGGAATGACACTTTTGCGCTGGAATGACACTTTTAGATGTGATTGCACTTTTGAGATGGAATTGCACTTTTAGATGGAATTGCACTTTTAGATGGGATTGCACTTTTGAGATGGGATTGTACGGTAAAAGACAAAATAACTATGAAACTTATGATTGATTGGAGTATGTATGGCAAGTGAAGTTGTTGATGGAGTTGTTGCGGAGCCGGTTTTTCGTTTGAATGATTATATTGCTGACCAGTTCAGTATGTTCAGTGATGAAACGGCGAAAGTGCTTGGTGTTGTTGTCGCGGTTGTTATTGCGTTGGTGATCGCTTTGGTTTCTGATTATGCGGCGAGGAAGCTGATAGTCGGTGCGGTTAAGCGGTTTATCAAGAAGACGAAAGTGACGTGGGACGATGAACTGCTGAAGCATCGTGTGTTTGCTCGTGTCGGGCATCTGGTGCCAGCGATCGTTATCAGGATGATGGCATCGATGGTTTTGGCTGGGTATGATGGCGCTATCGAGGTGGTTCGTGAATGCGCGGGCGTTTATATGGTTGTCATGGGCGTGCTTGCGATCGATTCATTGCTGAACGCAGTGGTCGCGATACTTCGCAGGTTCGAGATTGGAAGACGGCTGCCGCTTGGGGGGCTGGTGCAGGTGATCAAGCTTGTGCTGTATATCTTTGCGACGCTTTTCGGCCTGTCATTGATAATCGGCGATGACGCTTACAAGATGCTGGCAGGTATGGGTGCGATGACGGCTGTGACGATGTTGGTGTTTAAGGATGCGATACTTGGATTTGTCGCGGGGATACAACTGGCAGCTAATAAGATGGTTCGGATCGGCGACTGGATCGAGATGAGCAAGTATGGCGCGGACGGCGATGTTATCGATATTACGCTTACGACGGTGAAGGTGCAGAACTGGGACAAGACGATATCTACGATACCCGCGTATTCGCTGATAAGCGATTCGTTTCGTAATTGGCGTGGTATGAGCGAGGCGGGTGGCAGGCGGATAAAACGTTCGCTGTATATCGATATGAACAGTATCGGATTCTGCACGGATGAGATGCTGGATAAGTTTGCAAAGTTTGAGTGTCTGCGGGAATATATCGCGGAGAAAAAAAAGGAGATCGCAGAGTATAACGCAGAGCATGATGTTGCTAATTCCGATGGGATCAACGGCAGGAAGCTGACGAACGTGGGGACGTTTAGAGCGTATGTTACGCAGTATCTTAAGAATCATCCTTTGGTTAACAAGGATATGACGCTGATGGTGAGGCAGCTTGAGCCGACTCCGAAGGGATTGCCGATGCAGGTTTATATTTTCTGCACCGATAAACGCTGGGTACACTATGAGGGTGTGCAGGCGGATATCTTTGATCATATTTTTTCGGTGATCGGTGAGTTCGGGCTGCGGGTTTATCAGGAGCCTGCGGGAAGCGACTTTAATTCTGAATTTACGGTGCGAAGCATGGTGCGTGATTAGTGTGATTTCTGGTACTTAGCATCGGCTGTTCGGTGTGTATCGGGCTGCTGGTACAGAACGAAATTGACGGCTGGAGTCGATCCGGGGAAAAACCGAACCGATAAGATTCCTTGAAGTGTGAAGTGCATAGCTTTTGCCAACGCTTCATATTGCATAACAAAAGCCATGGCTGATTAGTTCAACCATGGCTTTTTTTTAGTTTTACCGTTTAATCAACGGTTTGTTGGTATTTAGTTTTGATCCCAGTTGTCGGCTATGACAGACAGGTCGGCCAGGTTGGCGATTCCGTCTGGTGCTCCAAGTGGTGCGATATCACAGGTGCGTTCGTTGGAGAGCCAGTAGATGGCCAGCTTGGTTATGTCACCAATATCGACCTTGCCGTCATGGTTGACGTCGCCTTGTACGTATGCTATTGTCTGCCATGTCATCTCGGGCAGTTCCATCTCGAAGGTGTGGTCAACCCTGATGGTGATGTAGCCTGACGCGGTCCTTGTATCGCTCGGCTGGATTTCTTCGATGAATAC
>DAOWHR010000209.1 GCA_030641315.1 Anaerohalosphaeraceae bacterium
CTTAGCCAGACAGAAGAAAAGAACTGGTCAGAATTGAATGTTGACAGCCGGGACGGTCTCGGCTATACAGTGAGTCGGTGGTACATTATTGCTCCGCCAGGTGGTACAATTTTACTCCGCCGTTTATAGTGTATCGGGAGACACTAAAGACTACTTCGAATTTATCGCCAATACCGGAGTTAGAGCCACTGAATTCTGCCAGATATCATGGAGTAATATCTCTTTGGATAAGAAGACTCTGACGGTATTTGGCAAAGGCCAAAAGTATCGAACCATTCCATTAAACGAAACTTGCCTTAAAATCATTGCCAGATACAAAGATAATGAACCGACTATCTTTTTGTCAAAGAACGTTAGTACATTAAGCAGACATGGGCTTCATAAACGCTGTGTTGCAGCTTCAAAAAAAGCTAAGATAGAACAGTTTGGCCCACATGCTTTAAGGCATTACTTCGCAACACGCTTATTACTTAAAGGTGTTAATATGAAAATCGTTTCAATGCTTCTAGGACATACTTCTGTTAAAACAACAGAAAAAGTTTATATTCATATCATGCCCGACGATTTAAATGGAGTCACGGATATCATCGGCTAGCTTATCAAGAGAAAACTTCTTCAAAATAGAAACGTGCCATGCCTTGATTTTGCCATCATTATTGCCAATTGTAAATGGAGGCAATTCCCCTCTACCGATCATACGTTTGATCGTTATGCTTTCGCAACCTAATTCTTTGGCTAGTTGCTCACATGTAACAAAATGTTGGATTAAGTCTGGCAATTTAACTTCCCGTAGTTATGGCTATAACTTCCTCTTGGTATCTGTTCAATTAAGATGCTTTTGAATGAACTTTTACATCTTGTAAGGTTAGCCTGTCCCTGAATATGGGACAGGCATATTATTGGCCCTAATTAATATCAATTTGTGCAATTGAATTTCAGATTTGTCAAAACTCGAATTACTCATTTTATCTTCTCAGTTGTTCTTTGCTTAACTGCGTAATTAAATTTACAATTTCTCCACTTCTTTAGTCTATGTAGATAGTGAAGTAACCGGCTCCGCCAAGGAAGGCCTTAATAAGTTCCAATACAACAAGTCCGATGATCATCCGTCCCCTTTCAGACAAGTGCTTGCTTTTGATGCGGTAGAACAAGCTATCGATACGTGTTGTGTAGCTTGCTGTGAGATCCTTTCCGGCTGTATCGAAAGGTTTAAGCCATGCAACTTCTTTAAACAGCATTACGGTCCGAACGAGAAGGAAGAATTCAGTAATATTTACAGCAGTTAGAATTAGACTGATTAAAACCTTAAATAATATAGTATAGATTGACATCGTAACCTCTCTTTCTAAACAACCTGTATATGACGAGCCAGTGTCTGGTATTTTCTAAGCAGTTGCTGCTGGTCACCAATGAAGCAATATCTGATCGAGCCATCAGGATTTTGAGAAGCAATCTGTTTGAGTAATGCTTCATCGACATCTGCCGGGCTGCCACCAATACCGATACAGTCAATAATCACCCCTGAACTTTTAAGCCTCGATGCAATTGCTAATGGACAGCCACCCTGATTGTGTTCGCCATCGGTCAGCATGATGATTCGCTTAAGGCTGCCATCCTGTTGTATCGGAGTTTTCTGATGATTGTCAGATTCTACAAAGATATCTGACAGCATTCTGGAAAAGAAATTGCTGACTGGTTGATTTATTTTTCCTAAGAAGCATCTTCCTGCAAGGTTAAGCGCTGCGGTAAAGTTAGTGCCATACGGTGCCCGGGGATCAATAAGGGCTCTTTGCAAACCTTGAATACCTTTGCTAACGCAGACAGGAGCATGTAAAATTCTTGCGGTGCCTCCAAAGCCTATGATCCCCATTTTATCATCGGGATGAGATTGAAGTTTGAGCTTGATGAGTTCTTTGTTGGCTGTGATGGCACCAGCTATTCTACTTGGCTTCCAGTCCTTAAAATCCATTGAAGGAGACAGGTCTATCAGTGTCATCAGAGTTTCTGATGATCCATTTGATTGTACTTTATTTGCAAAATCAAAATATCTCATAACTATTATCCTTTCTGAGAAATGGCAGGCAGCACAGAGGCTGCCTGCTCGGTAAAGTTCGTTTAAGCTATGCAGCCTGTGCCTCGTCATTGTTGCTTGAGTAATCATAGGCGATTTCCATTTCAGCTGTCTTTCCACCTGCATTGTCGCGTGCTTTTGCGGTTAGAAGGCCGTTGCTGTCCAGCGAGAAGGTGACCTCGATCCGTCCTATCATATCCGGTCGAGGAGGCAGGTCATTGAGATCGAAATGACCCAGCATCAAGCAGTCGGCGGCGCCTTTGCCATCCTCACCTTCCAGTACTTTAATGGTAACCGCTGTCTGATTAGGCTCGCTGAGCTTAAAAAGCTTTGTCTGGATCGAAGGGACCGGGGTGTCTCGCGTAAGTATCTCACTACAAACTTCACTTTTCTCCGCATCCAAAGCAAGTACACCGATTGAATGGCTGAGTATCTCATGAACAATAGTGTCTGGTGGAGGCAGTACGACACCGCCGCATGGATAATCTTTGTTCAGACGTTTATACTCCAGCCTACCACCAATAACCGCACCACAGGCTGCCGCTACATGGGGCTCGCATCTTTGAGATATCTTCTTGCCTGTCAGATCCTCAAGCATCTCTCTGACGATTGGCATCATGGAACCACCGCCAACAGCATATAGCTCATCGATCTGTGACATA
>DAOWHR010000381.1 GCA_030641315.1 Anaerohalosphaeraceae bacterium
ATCCGTTGCTCCCCGAAACTCGATCAAATAACCATTCGACCGTTTTACCGTCAACACATCGGTCCAATTGAAAAAGCGTAACAACAGCTGCCGCCGTCGCAGGCGTAGCACCGACAACTGCCCTTGCTTCGTTAGCATAGCCGCCGTCATTTTTTCTAAGCGTACCGATACAGTTAATTACCCCATCCGTATTTGGCATTTCCAGCATCGCATCTTCATAAGCACCCAACGCCAGAAAACAAGCGTACGCACTGCCCGAATCCGAATCGCTTATAACACTGTACCCGCCATCCGCCGTCCGATAGTTCTCGATCCGCTCGATGATTTGTGATATTTTATCGTGTTCGTCACCCCGGCAAACATTCGATAAGCACCGCACCAGGGACGCAAGATGAACAAGATCAAGCGACTGACCCGAACCGAAACCTTTCAGATATTCAGCGGTTCGCCGCTTATCGAATCCTGCACCGACAGCGAAAAGACTCTCCAACGCGAACAAAGTGTAATAAAGATCGCTCTGACTGCTCCTGCCCATAAACCCGCCATCATCCCCCTGCTGCGACAGGACAAATTCCACAACCGACTTAGCCGCCCCACCAAGATGTATTGTCGACCTCTTAGCTGCCGAGATCATCCTGTTCCGTATTATCATTGCAGCAGCCCATATATTCGATGTCATTAAATATCTTACATACTACTCGTCTAAGCAGACTCTTAAGCGGTGTATTGTCGATCTTAGCCAAACACCCCACAGCGTCGGCCTTATAGCTCTCCATCAATGACTCTGCACCGACAGCCACCTTCAATCGTTTCATCACTGTCATCAATTTTGAAACTGAAGCCTCGCTTGTTTCCTTGCCCGAGATTATAGAATCTATCACAAAACGCTGATTGGCATCTGCTTGCTCATACGCAAACGCAAGCAGTATCGATGGCCGCTTTGCAAAAATATCACACTTCTCATCCGGGCTGTAGAAATCCTCAATATCGTCACGTATCTGATAAGCTATCCCCAGTGCGTCACTGAAGCTGCCCAGTATATCGCCGAGCTTACTATCACCTCCTGCAAAAGCTGCACCCAACTGAAGCGCAACCGCAAAAGCAGGTGAGGTCTTTTTCCGGAAAATATCGATAACCGTTTCAACATCGATGCCCCCCGGCTTAGCTGTCCACGACAGTTCGGCACCCTGCCCCAAGCACAGTGTACTGTGTCCCTTCGCCGCCGTCCCTAACATCACCGCCTTGCGGTCATCAGCTGCCCCAAGCTCTGTCAGCAGACGATAACCTTCACCCAGCAGAAAATCACCCACATTCAAAGCTATCGGCACACCGGCTTTGGTATGAAGCGTCTCTTTGCCGTAACGTTCTTCATCGCCGTCCTCGATGTCATCATGTATCAGTGAAGCCTTATGGAAGCATTCCACTGCCGCTGCCATCCGGCAAACATCGACCGGCAGAACCTCACTCTTATCCCCTGCGACTGCCTTCCACGCCGAAACTGCCAGCAGAGGCCGCCACCTCTTACCTTCACCGCTAAGCCACTCCAACGCCAAATTAGATGTCTCACTGTCGTCCCATCCGAGAAGTTCTTTCAGCGGATCGCCAGCGAATATCTCGTCAACCTTACGCCTTAATGAATCGATATCAAGCACACTCGCACCGCCATCGCTGATTTCGTAGATCGCCTCCCACACCCAGTCGACATCCACAGTAGTATCCGCGCATCCGTCGGTTATCAGAGGTATAGCGATCCCCGCTACCGCCGCCGCTTCCATATATGGAAACGTCTTTTCAAGCGTAGACAAACAGCTCACCCCGACAATTGCCTGCACCTGCCCGGTCTCGATAAGGCTCATCACCACTGGCGAACCCTCCGCGACAAGCACCGCGTACCCAAGCTCTTCAGCCTGGCCCTTTAACTCACCGATAATACACCCGCCGCACTGCTCGCACAAAAGTCCGATCTCATCGAATTGAGCCGGACACTTTGAAAAATTCCTCAAACACTTCGGCAGCAGCAGCAATCGTTTGTCATACCCGATCGCCGCAACAACCGGCCGCCAAGCTTCGTTATTAAGCAAAACCGCCGCGTAGTCACGATAAACATCATCGCACCCAGCCGTTTCGATAATAATGTCGGAATGTTTTTTCAGTTCTCTGATCGACAAAGGCGCGGTCAGCTTATTCTCGGAGACATACCTGCGAATTGCCCCAAGCAGCCCCTGACGCTCATGCCTCAACTGCGGCACTGAAATCTGCGAAGCATTCGACACTTCTTCTGCCAATTTACGATTATCTCTCTTATCTTCCATATTCCCTCACACCTTCGTAAGCTCACGCTCCCTTATCTGCCTCCGGACGGACGCAAATTTGCTTCGCCACGCCCTGACCTCATACTTACCGAGCACACGCATCATGGACCGCTTAAACAGCGACACGCCGCCCGCCCGCTGGTTATCCCAGAACAGCTTCGGCACCATCCGGAAATTGATCTCATAACACCTGCTGTAAAGATCAAGATGCCTCTCGCTCATCTTACCTGTCGTAAATCCCTTGCCCGCCGCGATATCTTCCTCTCTGAAAGGCTCATAGAATACCGGAAATATAACAGCTCGTTTATTTTCAAGATACTTAACCAGTTCCATCGTCCGTTCGACATCGTCAGGCGTCTCACCCGGCAGACCGAGTATCAAACTGATAACCGAAAAGAATCCCGTCCGGCTCATTTTATCAACCACCTCGCGAACAATATCTTCCCACTCATCGGGTTGATATGGAGATACCTTCCCCCGGCAGTTCTCCGCTACCAACTGCCCGTTGGCGCTTTCGACACCCATATTCACCCAAAGATATTCCGAAGGCTTTTCCCACGTCAGCAACCGCCTTATCTCCCTAAGCTCGCTATCAGCCAACTGTGCCGCGCTGGTCACATTTCCATGGTCGATCTGCATAAACGACAAGCCCTTAACCCGCTGCATCTTTTCAAGCAGTTCACACAGCTTAGCCGCGTCCGGCTTAATACCTTCGGCCCCGTAACGGAAAAAATCCTCACTGCCGCTCACTACCGAACTGATCCCGTTAGCCACATTAGTCTCAAGATCGGCAAGGATAATATCGTGCGAAAGATGCTCCATCTTTTTCGTGCCCATCGGACAAAACGTACATCCCCTCCCGCACCCGCGCGAAAGCTCGACAATACCCAACAGCGATGCTCCCCGCAAAGGACAAACCATCTCAGCCGCCGATGTCTTTTCAACCACATGCCCGGCAACTTCCCTGTCAGCTATAATATCCGCAAACAAACCCGGCCCCTGCCTCTCGAAGTTCCCCTCGAATATCACATCGATACATTTTTCAGCCGTCTCATCAGGATACTGTTTCCACTGCCATGCTCCCGCACCACCGCCAACCACCTTAAAACCGTAATTTTCGCGTGCCTTAGAAATTGTCTCAAGTAGCCGCCTCGTCCAAAAACGAGTATACAGTTCCCCGTCCCAAAAACTCGTCGTCGTCGTATTGCTCATCCCGTGTCCAAGCGGATCGCTCGAACTGACGCCCACAACCTTAACCCACGGCCCAAGCAGTTTAGGCAGATACTCCGGCGTAGTGCAAACTACATCCCCCGCGCCAAGATCAGTATACTCCACAAGAGCCGACTCAACTCTGCGAAGTCCCAACGGAGCCGTCAACGCCCTGCCGTTTCCGTCAACCCGAACTTTCGGTGCCACAAAATTCCGCACCGCAACCTCAGGAATATGAGTCGTCTGCATCGTGGCGAATATCCCCTCGAACAAAATATCATACTTCGCGCTAAGCGTCCTGTCAGCAACAAGTACCACTGCTGGCCGTAATGATCCGCTACTTATCACATTTGCCCCCGTTCTCATTGCATGGCTGATCGCACCACTTCGTGTTAGGACTGTCAAATTCCTTCTTACCGGCTTCCTGCCTTTGTCCACCTGGCGACAAACCTGCAATAACATCATCAGGTATATCAAGCTGTTCACGCATTTCTTTCAACTGCCGCATCCTTTCATCTTTCGTTTCGTCCGTTGAAAATCGCTTTCGCCCCGCCGAACGCTGCCGAAGCACATCATGCACATTACCTTTCAGCCGATCGGACAATTTCGCCTGCATACATTGTTCGGCAAGATGCTCATCCAAAACCTCATCGCCGTTGATTGGACTCTTGTCATACTTGGCAAATATGATCGCCGCCTGAGGACACACTCGCGCACACGCGGGACAGTTCGTCTTGCAGTTTTCAGGATTGACGACCGACACTTTTCCCGCTTCGTCGTCTTGGTACACTCCGAATAAGCAAAAGTTCTGGCACTGCTTACAATCGACACACCTGTCATAATCGATAACAGGAAACCACGGAACCCAATCGCCCTGCTTTTCGAGAGTACCCGACTGGCTTCCCTTTTCGGGATCGCTGCTGATAAGAGCTTCAATAATCTCATCGGCAGTGCTTGATCGCATATTAAATATCTCAACATCCTTATCCAGCTTGGCACCAGCAGCACTAAAAAGTGAGTGAACGGCACGGGGATAGCATGCGATGATCTTCAATTCTTTATTAGCTGAGATCTTATGCAATATCTCATCTTTTTTTGCAGACAATGCGCAAAGATCATCTGTCGCATGTAACGAAATGGACGCATCTGCAAGCACTGTTAAAATCTGCGACTTCTTATCCTTGTCGATAAGATCAGAGTATGCGCAGTTGCAAAACAAAACTGATATCTTTTCAGCCATAGATATAGCCCTTGCGGAATACCTTGTTACCATTAATATCGAAAATCACCCCGCGTTTATTAACCATCCCCGTAGTATAAACCATCTTGTCAGCTCTCGATGCTGTTGAGAAAGCATCACCGATACTGTCAACTGTCCGGAGTTTTTTCGGTCCGCCATCGGGCCACTTCTTCAGCAACCCCGTTTCCGAACTCTTGCCGTCACGGTTCACCCCGCGCCACTGAGGCCGATATCCTGTCGACACGGAATGGTCAGCTACTTTTTTTTTACATCGAGACAGACAATTTCACCCTTTTTATTACTGCGTGCGTATATCCTGCCGTTTGCCAGCACCGGCACGGTCCAGCACTTACCGCTTAGAATTTTAGCTGATGAAATAACCTTAAATTCCTTTGGCGTTGCTTCTGCGATAAAAAGTTCACCCTTGTCGGACAGGATTATCAGCTTGCCGTCAGCAAGCATAACACTGCCGTTGCCGCTGCACTTATCAGCCCACATCTCATCACCGGTCTTCATATCGAGACAGACTAACTCTTTCTGGTTGATCCCGTAGAAATAACCGTCCTTGAAAACCGCACCGTTCATCTGGCTCTTCATATTCTTGTTCTGCCACAGTTCTGTCGCCGCATTCCCTTTTATCTGGAGCAGTTGACATCCGTGCCCGTAACCCGAAGCGATAAAAACCTTATCTCCTACGATAACAGGGTCAGCGGCATTAACATCGTATCTTGTCTCCCACTCCGACTCCCAGACAACAGCACCGGTCTTGGGATTGATACCCGCTATCCCTTTACTGCCAAAAACCGCAAGATACTTTTTCCCGTCAAGTTCAAAAGGAACAGCCGTAGCATAGCCTGACTTATCCTTTCCCGTATCCCATATCTTGCTGCCGTCCTTCGTCTTCAAAGCGATCCCCCATTTGCCTGCGTTGAACACAACAACGTCACCATCAATAAAAGCGGAACCGGCAAAACCCCATGTAGGCTTCTTGCAGCCGAATTCCGCCTGAAGGTCCTTCATCCAGACCACATCGCCCTTGACTGCATCAAAGCAATGGGCCTTGCCGCTCTTGCTGAGGGTATAGACTTTCCCGTCTGCAACTGTAGGAGTCGAGCTTGTCCCGCCCTCATAATTCCTTGGCTCCAGTTTCTCGGCGTAACTTTTCTTCCAGATTTCTTTGCCTGTCTCGGCATCGAAGCAAAATACATTATCCGTATCGGACGTGTTGCCCATCGCATACGCTCTGCCTTTACTGACAGTGATCGATGAAAAGCCTGTGCCCAGCGGCGCACTCCACAACTTCTTTGGACCGCCCTCCGGAAAATTAGCCTCCCACCCCGTCTCATCGGAGATGCCGTTATAATTCGGCCCTCGCCAATTCGCCCAGTCACCGGCACAAACCACAGACACCATACAAAAACCGATTACAACCAACAACGCCCCAAAACGATAACATGATCCATGTCCAGATCTCATTTTTTATCTCCAAATATCAAGGTATAATAGCTCAAACATTCTACGTAAATAACTGTTTATTGTCAATCAAATTGAATCCCGGTCCTTTGTCCGCTGTACTATTTGTTTTTCATATCACCTTTCAGGACAATAGCTCCTGTAGGACAAACCTCGGCACACTTCTTCGCCGACTTTTTAAGCCCTTCGGCTATACCGCGACCGAACGGCGTTTCAACACGAACACTAAATCCTCTGCCGATAAACGACATGCCGAGTTTCTCACCTGCCTGCTTTGCGATCTGCACACACAATCCGCAGTCAATGCACTTGCCCGGCTCAAAAATGATTTCGGGGTGTACAACCACCTGAACAAACTTGCGTCTCTTACCTTTATAACGCCCCGCGCGAGCCGAATATTGCAGGGAATATTCCCTTAATTTGCATTTTTTAGGCTTCCTGCAATCGCAGTGCAGACATCGACCTGCCTCCCGAACCGCCTGCTCATCGCTGAATCCCGCACCTTTCTCCGCTGGCGACAACCTCTCCTCACCATTTACCTGACCGACACAATACGCCATCTCCCCGTCGTCAAGTTTCCCGATTCGCGTATTAAAAGGCTTAACCGGACCGACCACTGCCTCACCTCGCAGATACTGATCGATAGCGACCGCCGCCTCTTTACCATGCGCACATGCCCGGACAGCAAGACGACGCTTACCGGTAACATCCCCGCCAGCAAACACCCCCTCGACATTAGTAGCATAGCTGGCGCGATCGACCTTTATCATACCGTCAGACATTTCAACTTTTCCAAAACCAACCTGTTCGACTTCCACAGCTCCTGTCGCGACAAACACTGCGTCATATCGTTTGGCAATTTCATCGAAAGAAATATCTTTACCAACCTGGCAGCTAAGCTTAAGTTCCACCCCGACTGCCTCGATCAAAGCGATCTCCTTATCGAGAACATCTTCGCCAGGCACATCCCGACTCACCCCGTACCGCAGCATCCCGCCTGCCTTATCATGCACATCAAACACTGTGCTTCCATACCCAAGCTGCCCGAGATAATACCCCGCCGACAATCCCGCAGGCCCGGCCCCGATTATTGCGACACGTTTGTCTTTCTTGTCCGAACATTTTGGAACGAACGGCTTATCCGAACAAAGATCGACATCTGCGACATACCGTTTCAGCAGACATATCGAAACCGCACCATCGGCCCCCTCTCGCCTGCACGACTTCTCACATGGCGCAGGACATATCCGCCCAAGCACCGCAGGCAGCGCAATATCACGCTTGACCGTCTTTATAGCATCGGCAAGCTTACCCGCCGCGATCTGACGTATCATCACCGGTATATCCATCCCCGCAGGACACGTCACATGACAGGGCCCCATGCAGTCCCCAAGATGATCGCTAAGCAAAAGCTCCAGCGCCGTCTTCCTCGCCGCCCTAACCTCATCGCTGTCCGATTCGACCACCATCCCCTCGACCGCCTCAGTAGCACAAGCCGGAACTAGCCCCTCATTGCCGTTGACCTTGACCGCGCAGACCATGCAGCTCGTCGATGCCTCACACCCGGCAAGAAAACACATAGTAGGTATCTCGATCCCGACCGTCCGGGCGGCGTCAACGATTGTCGTTCCCCCCTCGACATCAACAATGCGGCTGTCTATCGTTAGTTTTGGCATCAATGAACCTCCACTGCGTCAACCGGGCACACACGTCTGCACCCATCGCATCGAATACATTTTGACCTGTCTATCTCATGCTGCTCATATGCCGCCATCTCTATGGCCCCGACCGGACAGTGCTGAGCGCAAAGCGTACAGCCGATACATTCATCATTGATCGAATAACTGATAAGCTCCCTGCACTTACCCGCCGGACATCTGCCCTGCAAATGAGCCTCATACTCATCCCGAAAATAATGTATCGTCGAAAGCACCGGGTTTGGCGCTGTCTTCCCAAGCCCGCAGATACTCCCGCGCTTAACCATAACCGCAAGCTCTTCAAGTCGCTCGATATCTCCCTTTTTACCCTTGCCCTCACATAGACCTTCCAGAATATCAAGCATCCTCCGCGTCCCGATCCTGCAAAATGTACACTTACCGCAAGACTGATTCTGAGTGAACTCGAGAAAATATCTTGCGATATCGACCATGCAGTCCGACTCGTCAAGCACCACTAGTCCCCCCGAACCCATTATCGCCCCGACCTCACCGAGCGCTTCAAAATCCACACGAGTATCCGACAAACTCGCACTCCCGCAGCGACCGCTCGGCCCTCCAACCTG
>DAOWHR010000173.1 GCA_030641315.1 Anaerohalosphaeraceae bacterium
AAATGAATGAGTCAATCCTATTTGCACCGCAATATTTCCATCCTGCGCTATTGTGACTTCAAGCCCCATCTTTTCGAGCAATCTTCTGATCAACATTTGATTTGTTCTGTCATCTTCGGCGACCAGAACGGTGCCGGAAAAAATGCTGTCGGGTATGATTTGATCGTTATCCGTTTGGGCGGTTTGGTTTGACATTTCGAGGCGAGGCTGTTTATCGACATCTATGCCTGCTGGAATTGCCAGTGTAAAGACCGAGCCGGCGCCTGGCTGACTTGTCAGGGTCAATGTTCCTCCCATAAGTTCAGCTAAGCGTTTGGTGATGGTCAGTCCGAGACCAGTTCCGCCGAATTTACGAGTTGTGCTGCCGTCTGCCTGAACGAATGGATCGAATATTTTTTCCTGTTTTTCGGGAGGGATGCCGATACCGGTATCTTCGACATCAAAGCGTATCATTGAGCCGCTATCGTTTTCTTCCAGAGAAACATTGATATACACATGTCCCTGGTCGGTGAATTTTACAGCATTGTTTGCAAGATTTATCAGACACTGGTTTAAGCGTGTCGGATCGGTGCATATCATTGCAGGCAAGTCATCTGAGGTGACGACCTGAAATTCCACCGACTTTTCGTTTGCTTTAATATTCATCATCGATTCGACGGAATTCAGTATTTGGCGCAGAGAGCAATCCATGAGTTCAACGTCGATCCTGTCGGCCTCGATCTTTGATAAGTCGAGTATGTCATTGATGAGGTGGAGTAGATTTTCGCCGGAATTAATGATAATATTAACAGATTCACTTTGATCTTCAGTCAGTTCTCCTTCGGCCAGGAGATTGGCAAAACCAATGATTCCATTCATCGGAGTTCGTATCTCATGGCTCATGTTCGCAAGGAACTGGCTCTTGGCAATATTTGCAACTTCGGCTTTTTCTTTTGCCTGTATGAGACTCTCTTCAGTTTTCTTCAGCTCGGTTATATCTGTGTCCGTACCTCTGTATCCAGCAAGATCGCCTTTGCTATCGATAATCGGGAATCCGCTTGTGAGTAATACGACAGGATTTCCGTATTTGTCTAAGTTGACATTGACTAAATGGCTGAAGCTTTCTTTTCTGCAAAACGCTTCGAGAGCGGCCTTTTTAATTTCTTCTTTTGATTGCGGTTCGAAGAAATCGTAGAAGTACTTTTTGCCTACAATATCTTCGGGCTTGTACCCCAGGATCTTTTCTACGGCAATGCTCGAATATGTGTACATTCCTTTTGCATCAGTTTCCCAAATCCATTCTTCCGCACTTTCGGCAACATGCTTGAATCGGCTATTGGCATCTTCGGCTTCTGTCTTAGCCTTAATGGAATCTTTCAACGCATTTTCAAGGCTATCCCTCTGGAATTCCAGAAGAAGCATCATTTCATTGAACGATTCTCCAAGATTACATACGGGATTGATCCGAGATGTTCGGTAAACTTCACATTTTCTGCAATCCTTGATCTTTTTGGCAAAACCGCCCTGTACCTGCCCATTACAAAAAGTTCCGTCAATTTCCCAGCACCTTGTTGCCTGCGAGGTATTGTAGGCGGGGCAGTCTTTTTTCATGCAATTTATAATTTCATGGCATTTCACAAGGTCAGGATTTTGAAATTTCAGATACTTATTGTCGGCGGTGACACCTACCGATGACATTATTTTGCCTATTTCATTTGCTATTTTAACGATTTTATCAGTATTTTCTGAGAGGTGTTTCTGGGCCTGTTTGCGTTGAACGATCTCTGCCTGCATCAATTTATTAGACATGGTTATTTTTTGTTCTTCGCGATCGATATAAAAGCGAAAAAAAGCACACAGCCCAGAGCCGACACAAGTCGATATGGTTATCAAAAAAGCTAATAATTTTCTTTCTGAAGCGATGGCCATGGTGATATCGCTCAATACAATGATCTCGCCAACTTCAGTACCTGCGACATCATGTAAACCTACAAATCCTCCTAGATATTTATTGTCCGATGAAATATCGAAATTGAATTTATTATGATCTATAGAGTGCCGCTGTAGTTGCTCACCCATCCCTGAGGGTATTTTGTCCAAAGTGCTGTCGATAACAACGAAATTGTCAAACATATCCCATTGGCCGGTCTTATCGATCATCTTCAGGCCTTCTTGCCATTTGGCTCGATCAAGAAAAGATTTATTGATAACAAAAATATACTGACAGCCGAGGATGTCCTTCAATTCCTGTGTAATATGTTCAATTTCCTCTCCGAGTTCGATGTAACCGGCAAGTTTGTCTTCTATGTACCATGGATGAACAGTCCGGAGCGTAAATGTCCCCAGAGGTTCCAGTTCTATACCATAAAAAGGTTTCCCCTGACGTTTTGCCTCGGCCATTGTATATCTGTCAATAAGATCACCATATCCGGGAGGGTTGTGGACACGTAAGAAACAAGTTTGGTTCAGGTTATGAAAGTAGAAATGAGTAATGCGATATTTCGAAGACATATCTTCAAAGATAGGAGCGGCATAATCAAGCAGTGATTGCCTGTCATTTGCGAGCCATATATTTTGAAGTGTTTTGTCCTGCTTGAGAAAATCAAGAATACCATTCATCAGTTCAGTATCTTCATCGATTTCCGTCTGGAAAAGTCTGGTTGTTTCCTTCAAAGACTGGATGTGTTTATTGTGAATACTATTATGATGAAATTGACGAACAGTAACAACCAGGGCTATCAGCAATGATGTGATAACCAGGACAATCGGTAAGAAAATCCTTGTATTGACATTAACTTTCTTAACGTCCATTTGCCTTCCTATTGCAATCGTCAAGAACTGCTGAGTTCTAAGAACAAACAAGAGCAGTTTCACTTTGATATATCTAAGCAAGAAGGTATTCATAGTAGCCCACTTTTTATTCGTCTATATTGAGGATGGACTGAATGAAAACCATGTCTGGTCATCGTTATATCTGAAAAGGAGATTGGTGGGAGAAAGGCGGCCAGAATTATCGGACGAGTTTATGGGGGTTTTGCAGCAGAATCCACAAAACGGAGGCAAAACTGCAACACCGACTCCGCTTGTGCTCGTTGGATCGTATTTTTCCATTTACGCAAGAATCCGGGGGGCATTCCAATATACATCAGGACTTAAGTTTGTGTCGAAATGGAGTGTGGTATTAATGATACTCATTAGAATGTTTTAGGTGCTGATGTTGTATATAGGCAGTTTTTTTATAAATAAAATGGGAAAATTATAATTTTATCCTTGAA
Source organism: Anaerohalosphaeraceae bacterium (assembly GCA_030641315.1). Taxonomy (GTDB): domain Bacteria; phylum Planctomycetota; class Phycisphaerae; order Sedimentisphaerales; family Anaerohalosphaeraceae; genus DAOWHR01. The sequence continues at coordinate 3,255 of DAOWHR010000173.1, forward strand.
TATACAATACTTGCCAGTATCTTATTATTATAAGTAAGGAGCAATAATGCCGCGTACAGCACCACATATGCCATTGAAACTTGCAGAAGCAGCTTTCGAGCAATTTGCCACTGAAGGTTTCGCTAACGTGAACCTGGATCAGATCGCCGTACATGCAGGCGTGACCAAAGGGGCGATCTATTGTCACTACAAATCCAAACATGAACTGATACTGGCAGCATGTATGCATTATTATCGTTTATACCAGGTGAAAGTCCATGGATTGATCGCCAGTGTGCCCGATCCGTTGGACCGGCTGAGAAAGGTGTTGGAATTATCAATTTACAATTGTGTAATTGATAAAAAGAATCGTGTCTTTACTACCGAAATATTTGCATTGTCTCTTCAGCATATCGATGTCCGTTCCGGCTGGGCTCAGTTTTATGATACTGTTCGCGAACTGTTCATCGGTCTGGTCACCACAGCAAAGCTAGCTGGCCAGTTACAAATCGAAGACCCGCGATCGGCAGTTGATATGATGCTGTCCGCCATCGAAGGCATCAAACTGAGAGCGACGTTTGAGCCCCATATTTCCGACCCCGTAGAACAACAAAACCTTGTTCAGGGTTTGTTAAAAATACTTGGATACACAGAGGGCTCTTCAGCAGATGTAATGCAAAAGTCATAAAGAAGTATTATTATTGAAATCTCAAAGGGAGCGTGAAATGGACCGTAAAAACAGGATTTCGAGACGCAGTTTCTTAACAGCCACCGCTTCGACACTGGCGATGCCGTATATTGTTCCCTCGAAAGTATTTGGTAAAGAAGCGCCAAGTAATCGTGTTACTCTGGGGATCATTGGTCTCGGTGACCGAGGGAATTATCATGCTCGATCATTTTCGAAAATTGATAATGCCGAGGTTCTGGCAGTTTGCGATCCGTTTAAATCGTATGGACTCAACGTTCAAAAAACTATACATCAGTGGACCGGGCAAAAAAGCTGCATGGCTTATCAGGATTTTAGACATGTTCTGGAGCGAAAGGATATTGATGCTGTAGTGATAGCTTCCCCTGAGAACTGGCATGCGGTTCAGACGATTATGGCTGCGGCAAGCGGCAAAGACATCTACTGTGAAAAAGCCATTTCACTGACAGTTAAAGAAGGTATTGCCATGTGCGATGCCGTTCGACGTAATGGAAGAATATTGCAGGTTGGCACTCAGCAGCGTTCAGATTCAAACTTCCGTCTGGCCTGTGAACTGGCTCGAAACGGCTATCTGGGCGAAATAAAAGAAGTCCGTGTCGGAGTGCCGGGAGGACGCGCATTGCCAAATCCTGTCCCGAAGGCGCCGCCTGCCGATCTGGATTATGACATCTGGCTCGGGCCTGCCCCGAAGACGCCTTACAACGATCTGAAGTGCAGATTCAACTGGTACTTTATGAGTGACTACTGTGCAGGCTGGATCCAGAGCTGGGGTGTTCATCATTGTGATATCGCGCTGTGGGGTGTGCCGGAGTTTGCCGAAGGAAAAGTGACCGTCGAAGGAACCGCCGAGTTTCCAAATGACGGTATGGCTGATACATCGATCTCATGGCAGACAAAGATCACTTCGCAGTCAGGCAAGGTATTCAGTTTTGCGAGCAACAACACTCCCGGCCATGGACAGGGATGCAGATTTATAGGTGACAAGGGATGGGTACATGTTCGACGCGGGGGCATATCGGCAGAGCCTAAATCGCTTCTGTCTGTGATCGCAAAGCCAGAGGAAAGACTGTATCGATCTGCTCATCATCAGTTGAATTTCCTTGAATGTGTTCGAACCCGACGTGACCCTGCCGCACCTATCGAAGCGGGGCACAAGGCAACAGCGATTTCACTGATCGCAGACATTGCAACACGCCTCGAACGAAAACTTACATGGGACTGGTCAAAGCAGCAGTTCGAAGAAGACAAAGCCGCCAACCGGATGCTGTCTCGTCCAATGAGAGCCCCCTGGCAGATATAAGGAGAAGAAAACATGAAGAA
>DAOWHR010000192.1 GCA_030641315.1 Anaerohalosphaeraceae bacterium
AAAAAAACGCCAGCTTGTTTTGAGCCGACGATCGATTATGTTGTCACGAAGTGGCCGCGGTTTACGTTTGAGAAGTTCCCGCAGACCGACCCGATTTTGACGGTTCAGATGAAGTCTGTCGGTGAGGCGATGGCTATCGGACGGACGTTTAAGGAGTCACTGCAAAAAGCGATACGGTCACTTGAGATCGACAGGTATTCGCTGGATAATAAGTATATCAAGGCTGAGATGACTCTTGAGCAGATAAAGGCGAAGTTGCGGATTAACTGCTGGGATAAACTTTGGTATGTGGCTGAGGCGCTGAGGCGGAAGATGAGCGTTGACGAGGTGTTTGGACTTACGATGATCGATCCGTGGTTCCTTAACAATATCAATGACATTATTAAGTTCGAAAAGAAGATCAAGGCTTGCAGTCTTGATAAGATGACAAAAGCCAAGATGCGGACAGCCAAGGAGTATGGATTCAGCGATAAGTATATGGCTTCGATCTTCGGCGTCAGTGAGCCGGAATTCAGGGCCAGGCGGATCGAGCTTGCGGGCAGGGCGGTGTTTAAGACTGTCGATACATGCGGTGCTGAGTTCGAGGCGAGTACGCCATATCTTTATTCGACCTATGAGGACGAGTGTGAGGCGAATCCGACCGACCGTAAGAAGGTTATGATCCTGGGAGGCGGGCCGAACCGTATCGGTCAGGGGATTGAGTTCGATTACTGTTGTGTTCATGCTGCGTTCGCGATGGACGAGATCGGTATTGAATCGATCATGGTTAATTGCAATCCTGAGACGGTTAGCACGGACTATGATACTTCGGACAGACTTTATTTTGAGCCTCTTACGTTTGAAGATGTGATGAATATTGTCGACAAGGAACAGCCTGACGGTGTTATCGTACAGTTTGGCGGACAGACTCCGCTGAAACTGGCTGATTCGCTTGAGGCAGCAGGCGTGAAAATAATCGGAACTTCGCCCGACAGTATCGGGATGGCAGAAGACCGCAAGAGATTCAACAAGGTTGTCGATAAGCTGAAGCTGCGTCAGCCGTTCAGCGGAACGGCGATGACGTACGATGAAGCGCTCAAAATTGCTGGCGAACTTGGCTATCCTTTGTTGATTAGACCATCGTTCGTACTTGGCGGCAGGGCGATGACAATCGTTTATGACGAAGGGTCGCTGAAAGCGTGTGTTGATGAGGCTTTTATCGCGTCTGGTAAGCATCCGATTCTTGTCGATAAGTTTCTCGATGATGCGACCGAGCTTGATGTTGACGCTGTATGTGACGGTGAGCGTGTTGTGATCGGCGGGATCATGGAGCATATCGAAGAGGCTGGCGTTCACAGCGGCGATAGTGCGTGCAGTTTGCCGCCAGTATCAATCAGTCCGAAAGTACTCAAAGAAATTAAACGCCAGACAAAGGTGCTGGCGATGGAGCTTAAGGTTCGCGGGCTTGTTAACATTCAGTTTGCTGTCAAGGATGATGATATTTATATTCTTGAGGTTAATCCGCGTGCTTCGAGGACGATACCGTTTGTGAGCAAGACTATCGGAGTTCCTCTGGCTAAGCTGGCGGCTAAGGTTATGGCGGGCAAAACGCTTGACGAGCTTGGCTTTACGGAAGAAGTCACCCGGAGCCATTATTCAGTTAAAGAAGCAGTGTTTCCGTTTTTGAAGTTCCCTGGCAGCGATACTTTGCTTGGGCCTGAGATGCTGTCGACCGGCGAGGTTATGGGTATATCGGATGATTTCGGTATCGCTTTTGCCAAGAGCCAGATGGCGGCTGGGAACTTTTTGCCGACTAAGGGCACGGTGTTGTTCAGCGTTAAGGACAGGGACAAGAAGCGGGCTGTCGAGGCAGCGCGACAAATGCATAAGTTGGGTTTTAAGATCGTCGCGACGAAGGGTACGTGTATTGAGTTTATTAAGAATAATATTCCTTCTGAATTCGCTCTTAAGATAACCGAGGGCAGGCCGAATATTGTCGACTCGATAATTAATATGGAAGTTGACCTGATCGTTAATACGACTGTGGGCAAACAATCGATACAGGACTCGTTCTCAATCAGACGAAGTGCGCTGGACAGGCAGATACCATATTTTACAACAATACGCGGCGCTATGGCGACGGTTAAGGCTATCTCGGCAATGAAGAAGAGCAAGGTTGGCGTTAAGGCTATACAGCTTTATTATAGATAAAACTAATATGTGTGGGATTCGTTACCGGAAACGCTGAAAGGCAAGCCTCTGAGTTTTCTTTGGACTCTTTGGCAAAAGAAAAGGAAAAAAAGTGAAAGCAATCTTATTACTGGAAGATGGAACGTCATTTGTTGGCAGCAGTTTTGGTGCGGTTGGTTTAAAGTGCGGCGAGGTTGTGTTCAATACGTCGATGAGCGGGTATCAGGAGATATTGACCGATCCGTCTTATAACGAGCAGATCATTACGATGACATATCCGCAGATCGGTAACTACGGCACTAACGATAACGACTGGGAATCGCGTAAGGTTTTTGTTAGCGGCTTCATAGTGAAAGAGAACTGTGATTATCCGAGTAACTGGCGGGACGGGCAGTCACTTAGTGAATACCTCAAAGCAAACAACGTTGTCGGTCTGGAGGGGATCGACACTCGCAAACTGGTTAGACATATCCGCGAAAAGGGCGCCATGCGTGGTGTTATCTCATCATCGGAAACAAACGTTAAAAAGCTCAAGGCGATTCTCGATGGTTATCCGGGGTTGGTTGGACGAGATATCGTTAAGGATGTTACCACCGATAAAGGCTTTGTGTGGAAAGAATGCGTGTTTGATACGATGGCTGATAAAGCTGTCAAACTCAAGAAGGGTGATGTCAAGTTTAAAGTTGTTGCTTTCGATTTCGGAATTAAGCAGAATATCCTGCGGGAGCTATGCAGCCAGGGGTGTGAGGTTCATGTTGTGCCTGCGGGTACTTCGGCCAGGAAGGTGCTTGCCAAGAAGCCTGACGGGGTATTCCTCAGCAATGGACCAGGCGATCCCGCTGCGGTCGATTATGCGGTCGAGACAATCAAGCAGTTGCTTGGCAAGGTTCCGATCTTTGGGATATGTCTTGGGCATCAACTTCTGTCGCTTGCGTTGGGCGGCAGTACTTATAAGCTCAAGTTCGGCCACAGAGGCGCCAATCATCCGATCATGAATCTTGATACCAATGTTGTTGAGATAACGAGCCAGAACCATGGTTTCTGTGTCGATCTGGAATCGATCAAAGGACACGGTGTGGAACTGACTCATCTGAACCTAAATGATAATACGCTTGAGGGAATTCGCAGTAAAAAGCTTAGAGCGTTTTCTGTCCAGTACCATCCGGAAGCATCGCCCGGGCCGCACGATTCGCATTACCTGTTCGGCGAATTTATCACGCTGATGAAGAAGTGGCAGCGTAAGAGGAAATAGAATGGTAGTAGTTAGTAGATAATAGTTTAGTCATGAGGTTTATTTGTGATTGCCAGTTTTATTTGAGAGATAACCCACTGTGATTGATTATCTGTGATGATATTAAAAAAGCTCTGCGTGAAATGAATCGCACAGAGCTTTTTATTTTGTGTTTAGATGACGCTACTTTTTGCTGCTTGTTTTTTCGGCCTGTTCGCGACGTTTGAGAAGAATTTCTTCTGCGATCTTAACCGGTACCTTAGCGTAGCTGGACATTTCCATTGTGAAAGTCCCCATCCCCTTTGTCATGCTGCGTATGATTGTCGCGTATCCGAACATGTTTGACAGCGGCACTTCGGCATCTACTACGGTAAAGTTTTCGCGGTTTTCAAGGCCGATGATCAGTCCACGTCTACTGTTGATGTCGCCAACGACCGAACCCTGATACTCTGTTGGTGTTTCAATCTGCACAGCCATGATCGGTTCGAGGAGGCGTGGTTTTGCTTTTCTGAATGCTTCGATAAATGCTCCTCTTGCGGCGGCTCTAAATGCCATTTCACTTGAGTCTACATTATGGTATGAACCGTCGTCAAGGCACATTTTACAGCCTACGATCTCATAGCCTGCCAGCGGTCCCTTTTTCATTGTTGCCTGGAAGCCTTTGTTTACAGATGGGATGTATTCGCTTGGAATTCTGCCTGATACGATGTTGTCTTCAAATTCGTATGTTGTGTCAGCGTCAAGTTCCATCGGGATGAGTCGACCAACGACGTGAGCGAACTGCCCCGATCCGCCTGTCTGCTTTTTGTGCTTATAGTTGAATTCTGACGGCACTGTGGCAGCTTCCCGGTAACTTACGTTGGGAACTCCAACTGTAACTTCGGCCTTGTATTCCCTCTTCATTCTTTCGATATAAACGTCGAGATGCAGCTCACCCATACCGGCAACGATGGTTTGGCCTGTTTCGGGGTCTGTCGAAACGCGGAAGGTTGGGTCCTCTTTCATGAATCTGCTCAGAGCCTTTGCCATGCGTTCCTGGTCGGCTGAACTTGCCGGTGTGATAGACAGGCTGATGACCGGGTCTGCTACAAAAATACTTTCGAGTGAATAGTTAACGCCGTCTCCGCAGAATGTGTCACCGCTTGCGCAGTCTACCGCGACCAGAGCCACGATGTCGCCTGGACCTGCGTCTGTGATGTCTTCACGGTCGTTAGCGTGCATACGGACGATGCGGCCTACCCGTTGATTACGGTTGG
>DAOWHR010000349.1 GCA_030641315.1 Anaerohalosphaeraceae bacterium
AGAGCAATTGGATTTTTAGTGTATCGCTTATACCTATTGCGGCTTCGTCTGACTACGTTGAAAATACTCGACAATGGATAGCATTGGCTGCGTTTTTCGCCTTGTCAGACTCGTCCTCATAACGGCCTAAGTCGATACATAAAAAGTCCAAGTGCTCTAAGGCACGGGCCAAAATACAGCGTCCCCGCCATCAGTCTTCCATAGCCTGACTTTGCCATTTTTGTCTTTGTAAGGCTCACCGCCGTCATCGATAAAGTTTTCACTAACACTATAAAGCTTATAGCTGTCATCAGTCTGTCTGTAGATAAGCCCGCTGTCACTATAGGGGTCGTCGGGCACTCTATCGAGATACCCCTCGGCAACCAATTCACCAAGTTCAACTGGATAGTGTCTCTTTTCAATCTTATAAAGCTCGATCGAAAGTACGGTTACTAAAGCTTCATAATATGTCTGTTTCTGATAGCTAACTGCATAGCATCTCGCAAGTGCGGGCACGAGGGCACGCACGAAACTGTACCTAACCTCGGAAATATCCTGGAACATCTGATCGTCGGATATGTCTTGATGCTCCCTTTGATATGGTGTAAGTTTCCAATTTTTTTCCAATCTTTCATAAAGCTCTAAACCCTTTTTTACTGTTTCGTCACGACCGGCATGGAGAAGACCGTACCCGGCAACCACCCAAGGATAGTCATAATTTTGACCATTGAAACCAAACAAATCATGAAACTTATTTGGTATAAGATGTCCGCCTCCGGACCCGGAATCTGTAAAAGTATATTGAACAATGTCAAGAAACACCAGCCGTTCAGCACTTATGTCAATCATTGGATAGCCGTCAGCAAAAATGCCCTCAACTCGCTGCTTGACATCAATCAGTAATTCTTTAGACAGTTGAATGCTGTCAATGATGCTGAGCATCTGATTAATACCAATATCACATATCGCCATGCCGACAAGCTGTTCGATAATAAGTCCCCTGCCCTGCCACTGTTTTCCAACTCGCATAAGCGTAAGGCTGTCGCTCAATGCTCCTTCAACATTTCCCTCAGCAACAGCAATACGTATCCGCCATAGGCCTACATCTTTGGCAATATCACGTATTGTTCCAAGATGAGGCAGCAGAACCGCAATCAGCATACGATCGTCGCCAATATCAGTAGTATATCTGTAGCGATATTGCTTTTGGCTTGCGAGTTGGTACTCGGCCCAGACCTGGTCGTTTGAGGCTATCCACTGACGAAGCAGCAATTGATGCTGTTCTGGAAGCTGGGAAAAGATCAATACACCTGCTGTCGACTTCTTTGTTGTGGAAAAGATTTCATTTACCTGATCATCCGGCTCAACATATAAGCTTAAGGCCTTTTCATAATTGGTCCAGGCATTGTCACCGTCACTGATAGCAGGTTTGATGCTGTCATTGAGCCTGGCTAGATAATCGGTCTCAGGGTTTGGTTTGCCGTTTATGAACCAGATCATGTAGACAATAAACAGAACAAAAGCTGCAAGAAAAGAGCGTAATGTGACACTGATGACTTTCTTCCATAGTGGTCGGCATCTTATTTTGCCGCGGCGTATGAGGACGGCGAGGAGTTTTGGATCGCCGAATTCTGTTATAAGTTTGGTTGCTGCTGTTTGTTTTTCTTTATCGCTGGTACATTTATTCAGTGCGTCAATGAAATGCTCGATCAATTCGGAGCGTACTTCGTTGCGCACCTTGCGACGGTAACGTATGGACCTTACAACCAACTTGATATAGTCAGCCGCGATTTTCGGCAGGGATGAATAAGATTTGTCATCTTCGGACATGGGATCGCCTTTCAATTCCGTCAGAACAAAACATTAAAGCAAGGACTGCCTGTTAAGCAGGCTGCGTACCGCCGAGGATACCGAAGACAAGTCCGACGCCCTGCTGGAGTTTGGCCCACTGCTGCTTCTGGTCGGCAAGGCTATCCCGGCCTTTGCCTGTGATCGAGTAGTAGCGTCGCTTTCGACCGTTTTCACTTTGTCGAACTTCTGCTACTACAAAGCCCTTGGCTTCGAGGTTATAGAGCAACGGATAAAGTGTACCGCGTCCAAGTGTGAGGATATTTGCGCTTCTGGCCTCGATTGCACCACTAAGCTCATAGCCGTACATCTGGCCAGCCGATAATATCTCGAGGACCACTACAGGAGCGACACCTTTAAGCAATTCACGTTCAAATTTCATAGCTATATCTCCAAATATTCAATAATATACACTTGCTATGTATAGTATGTATCACATAATATGTTTTGTCAAGTATAAATTATTAATTATTTCCGGATTTTTCTGGTATTGGGGAGTGTGTTGTGGTACGTTATTTCCCTAGATATGGTGAGGCCTTTTTTGCAGCAAATATGAATAAAGGTCTTCTCAGGGTTTGATGTTGGGTGCGTTGCCCGATAGTAGGAATAATTCTGAACTGTTGCAGTTTTTCAAAGGAGAAGATGGATGAATGAGTCAAGAGTAAAGCTAATTCCCGTTGTGACACTTTTCTTTTTTATGTTCGTTATTCTTTGTATCTCAGCTCAAGCGGAGGATCCGGACTACGGAGATGGCTACAACACCGCTGAACCGGTTGACCCAAACGGCGTGATAATCGAAGGGGTAATTGCCGACGACCCCGATCAGGACTGGTTCAGCTTCACTGCTTCTGCCGATGGCCTGTATGATTTCTGGGCGTCCAGTCAAACAGGGACAAAGCGGTTATATGTGTATAAGCTCGATGAATTTGATCAGCTTCAGCAAATAGACTATTTCACCACACCCTCTGGCGGAAGTACCAGTAAGCAGATTTTTATTCAGGAAGCAGGGACCTGTTATGTGAAGGTCCAAAAGGGCAGTTCTATTGGACTGTACCGGTTCAGTATTACCGAAGTAGACACTTATCCGATGGATTTTTACGCCGACACATGTTCCAGCCCGGATATGCTGATTCCCGATGGTGTTGCCGTTTATGACGGTATCACGGACTACGGTATGGATGAGGACTGGTTTACCTTCCAGACAACCGCTCTTCGCGAATATCGAATAGATTTCTACCGCCCCGGTAATACCGATGTACAATACCAATTCAAGCAGGATGGCTGTGGTGGAGACTCAATCTATGCCGGCACAATCGCCTCAAGGACATTCGTTTCGTGGAACGGGGATGATTACGACCTCAGGTTGTATTCTCAGACTCATGTAAAAGAGGGTTACTACGAGATTTCAGTAACTGAGGGAGTGCAGCACACCGACGATCACGGCAATACCTATGATGCCGCCACGCCGGTTGATACCAACGCAACTGAGGTTGAAGGGGTACTTGACTACGAGGCAAATTATTTTACTGACGTGGACTGGTTCAGCTTCACTGCTTCTGCCGATGGCCTGTATGATTTCTGGGCGTCCAGTCAAACAGGGACAAAGCGGTTATATGTGTATAAGCTCGACGAATTTGATCAGCTTCAGCAAATAGACTATTTCACCACACCCTCTGGCGGAAGTACCAGTAAGCAGATTTTTATTCAGGAAGCAGGGACCTGTTATGTGAAGGTCCAAAAGAGCAGCCAAATTGGACTGTACCGGTTCAGTATTACATCGCCGGAACCATACTGCGGCGATTTGCTGCATCCTTATCCTGCGGGAGATGTTAACGAAAATTGTATTGTTGATTTAGAAGATTTTGCCATATTAGCAGGTAATTGGTTGAAGGACAATCGCCCGGAATAGCCAATACTATCCTCGGTGGTATGCGGTCCAAAAATATGTAGCTGCTCTAAATAATGCTGGTCTTCGCTGAGTTTGATGGTAAAATCTCCGGTGAATTATCCATTACGGTAAATGCCCCGTAGGGTGCAAATATTCAAATTTCATAAACTCTTTTAAAACGCGGATTTAAAAAGCTTACGGACGAAAGTCATTGCAGATATTTTGTTGTTCTTCTCCGGTATTATTTTCTCACGGGTTCGGCAAAAAATTCGTCCGTAAGCAGTGGATATTGAGTTGTCAACCACTTGTAATCGCCTAAATATGCCAATGGTGGGCCGGAGGATGCACCTGCAAGTAATGATGGCGTACAGTGTAAATACCTATCGGACTTAAATCATTGTTCATTAATAAATTTACCGTCTTCGGCGGAACTTTAACTGCTCATCTTGCCTATGTTGCCTAAATAACAAATTCCTACACTATATATTTAACAAAATATTTTTTTTAAGCCACTACATATAGTACATTGCCTGTTCTACCCAAATACCCACACAATTTTCGAGGTGATGTGAAAATGGGCCGTCCCAAAACACCCATGACAGCCCTATTATCCCAGAATAACACGTCTAAAGCGATAAATCCTTAACCAAACTAACGTTACAAAAAATAAAAAGTTTTAAAGTTTCTAAATGTCCCCCGCCGATATCAGTATAGTAATGGTTACTAAATCCTCATAAAGGAATTGAGGGACATACAATATGTAGTGGTCGAAAAGAAAAGGCCACAGGACGGAAGGCAAATAATGGAAGTTTTGTCTGAGGTCCGATAGAACAGGTTAATACCATGAAGACAACTAAGATAAATTCAAGACTGAACACTAACCCGCTGACAAAGACAGACCGTTTGAGCAAGATTTTCGATCAGGAAGCCAAAAGATTCGCTGACGAGTTCACTCAAAACGCAACCTCGTCGCCAATATCGGAACTGCTTGAACTGATCTCGAAATTACCTGAGATAAGGCAGGAAAAGGTGACCGCCGCAAGGCAAAACATCGCAAACAATGCCTATGAAACTCAGGGCCGACTGGACATTGCTATAGATAGAGTACTTGAAGAGATCATAACAGAAAAATAATGTCACGTTCCGCGGAGGACTGTTCTGATGCAGAGGCCCGCATCTGTGCGGTGGGCCGTGGGTGCAGTGAAATATCTACAAGCAAAAGATGCACAACGCCTGTAGTAAAGTAGTCTCCCCTGCTAAACTAACAAACCAGCCGTTGACTACTCAGGGACGTCGTAATCATCGACATCCAGGTCAACCGGCTTATAATCAGGAGATTTCGCTCTCTCGTTCTCTTCCTCAAAGGCCTTTACAATAGCCTCCTGGATGTC
>DAOWHR010000103.1 GCA_030641315.1 Anaerohalosphaeraceae bacterium
CGAAACCATTTGTAAATTATGCTGTCAGTACGGGCAAAAAACTGATCTACTTCAGGTTTGCCGATCATGCCCCGCTTGTAAGTGATAATTGCGGCGCTGAAATTTATAAACTTGACCCGCAAGCAGGTTTTGAGATACTTATCAGCAGGATACACGAAATAATAAGACAGGCCGGTGTAGGCGCTTATTATGTTTTTGACTCTCTCTCGGAATTTGCCCGCATCAGTTTCAGCGAACGGATGATGGGTAATTTTTTCAGGCTGACATGCCCTCTTCTCTATAAGCTCGACACGGTCGCCTATTATGGGGTGCTTAGAAACCACCATTCTTATCACGCTTCACTGCCGATCGCTAATACAACACAGCTTCTTCTCGATGTTTACAGGCACAAAGGAAAAATATATATTCATCCGCTAAAGGTGGACCAAAGACATTCATCTACAATGTTCATGCTGCATGAATGGAAAGATGATCAGTTTCTTCCCATCACCGAAAGTGCAGCGATCTCCGAGATACTAACATCGGCGACATGGCCGGGGCTGCAGTCCGCTTCTTACAGAATGGTAGGTATGTGGGATCGAAAATTCATGCATGCCGAGGAAATTCTCGACTCGTATGAACGTGGTGAATGCTCAAAAGAGGTCGTAGATGAAATTTTCAAACATCAACTTAGACAGCTGATATCACATGACGACCGTATACTGGCTCTTGCTGAAAAATATTTCACTCTTTCAGACCTGATCTATTTCTGGAAACGATTGATTGGGTCGGGCATGATCGGCGGCAAAGCTGTCGGAATGCTTCTTGCACGGGCGATCCTCAATAAAAGTGATCCCCGTTGGTCAGGGGTGCTGGAGGCACACGATTCGTTCTTTATCGGTGCGGATATTTTTTACTCATTTCTCGTTGAAAATAACTGCTGGAAGATCAGACAGAACCAGAAGGATCCCAACACCCTGATGATGGGTGTCGACCAGGCACGTCAACGCATCTTAACCGGCACCTTCCCGGATTTTATCATAGCGAGATTTTCGGACATGCTGGATTATTTTGGCCAGACCCCGATCATCGTCCGGTCCAGCAGTCTACTCGAAGACAATTTTGGAAATGTATTTTCGGGCAAATACGAAAGTGTTTTCTGCACCAATAACGGTTCGAAACAACAGCGGCTTGAGAAATTCATTGAAGCGGTACGTTTTGTTTATGCCAGTACAATGAGCGAAAAGGCGCTAAGATACAGAGCGAACAGGGACGTACTGGATCAGGACGAACGTATGGCACTGCTTGTTCAGAGAGTCTCAGGAAAGGCATACGGCAATATTTTCTTCCCACAGCTTGCCGGTGTTGGGCATTCTTATAACCCTTATGTGTGGGAAGAGAGTATCGACCCCAAGGCAGGGATGAGCCGTCTTGTTTTCGGGCTGGGGACCAGGGCGGTTGACAGGTCCGATGATGACTACACGCGTGTGGTCGCACTCAACGCGCCGGAAAAAAGGCCGGAATCGACATTTGATAAGGTAGTCCGTTATTCGCAGAAACTTGTAGACGTGCTGGACATGGAGAAAGGCTGTCTGTGCTCAAAACGATTCTCTGAAATTGCCAATGACTACTCAGACCTTCCCATCAGATTATTCGCCACGTATGATTCAAAGCTGGAACAGAACGGCAGCAGCAGATCACGTCACTGGGTGCTTGTATTTGACGAACTGCTTTCTAATACATCACTGGTTGATGATCTGCGTGAAATGCTCGATACGCTAAGACAAGCATATGATTTTCATCTGGAGATCGAATACACAGTTAACTTTTTCAATGACGGCAGCTACAAGATCAACCTTGTTCAATGCCGTCCACTGCCGATTGAAGAAAGCGTTTCTATATTAGGTCCAAATCCTGACATAGAAAAACACGACATCATAATAAACGCAAACAGCGGAATAATCGGCAACAGCAAAACACTTACCATCGACAGACTGATCTATGTTGTCCCGGAAGTGTACGGACAGCTTTCAGAAAGAGATCGCTATGCCGTGGCAAGGCAGATCGGTCAGCTGGCTCATCTGGATGGAAATATAAACATAATGCTTCTTGGCCCCGGCAGGTGGGGAACAAGTACGCCATCATTGGGGGTACCCGTTTCGTTTGCAGAAATCAACACCGTTTCAGTTATCTGTGAGATAGACAGCATGCACCAGGGTCTTGTTCCTGACCTGTCGCTTGGTACGCACTTCTTTAACGATCTGGTTGAGATGAACATGCTGTATATCGGCTTTTTCGGCTCGCGTGAGGGCAATGTGCTTAACAGCGAATTTCTGCAAAATGCGCCAAACCGCCTGACCGACCTGGTTGAGAACGTCCAGCCGCTTGATCATATAATTCGTGTTATCGACAGCACGGACGATCAAAAAATGGTACTGCACACCGATGCGATCAAACAAAATGCGCTGGTGTATTTAGAGCGATAGGCATCTGTCCAGTCTGGCAATACTGCACGCTGTCGTGTACTATCATTGCTGGCCAAGGCTGACAAGTTTTGCCTGAGCGTTCTTCTCACCCAGCTTGGCGGCTCTCTTATACCAGTTTATGGCCCTGTCATATTTTCTGTCAACACCATTACCATTGTAGTAGCCGGACGCCAGACGGATCATTGCTTCCGGATCGCCGGCTTTTGCCGCTCTTTCAAACCATTGCATAGCAATTGCCTGATCCTTAGGTCCGCCATGGCTGTAATAATATTCGTCACCAAGCCATCGCATGGACCTGACGTTTCCTGCCTCGGCCGATCTTTCTATCCATTGCATAGCGGCGGAATGATCTCTCTCAAAACCTTCTCCCTGTGCATACATTACACCGATCATGTGCATCGCGGTACTGTCATTAAACTTAGCGGCTTTCGTGAACCACTGTGCCGCCAGTTTCATATCACGATCGAATCCATCGCCGCCGTAATACTTCTCACCGAGCCTGACTATTGCCCTGACATTGTTAGTTTCTGCTGCTTTACGTAAAAAGAAATTAGCCTTGTCGACATCTTTTTCGACTCCGCTTCCCTGCTCGTAGATCACTGCAAGCATGTACATGGCATTGTTGTTGCCTCTTTGCCATGCCTTTGTGTACCATTGCATCGCCTGTGCGTGGTCCCTGATCGACTCCTGCCCGTTATAATGCTGGTCGCCGAGCCAGACCATTGCATTGACATTGCCAGCAACGGCTGCGCTTTTGAGCCATTTGAACGCTTTGCTGTAGTCCTTTTCCACTCCCATGCCGGTTTCATACATAACTCCAAGCATATACATCCCGCCGCTATAGCCTGCTTCGGCAGCTTTCAGGTTCCACTCGACTGCTTTGAGGTTATCCTTAATAACTCCCTGCCCCCTGCTGTACATCAAACCAAGGCTGACCATCGCATATGCATCGCCCATCTCTGTCGCTTTCCGGTAGTACTTCACAGCTTTGTCGTAGTCTTTTTGCACCCCTTTACCCAGATGATACATCCTGCCAAGATTCATCGTGCAGCTTCGCGAACCGTTGTGAATACCCTGCCTGTACCACCTTAACGCTGAGTTATCATTCTTTGCAACTGCAAGCCCGTCCTGATAGGCGCTGCCAAGCAGAAAAACCGCATACGGATCTCCCAGCAGAGCGGAACGTTTAACTTCTTCAATAACTTCCCCAGCTATTTCCTGAGCTTTTTTGGCGTCTGCTTTAAATCCGCACCGTCCCCTGTGAAAGCACCGCCCAAGCCACATGGTCCCCAACGCGTCGCCTTTATCAGCCAGTTCTGTGAATATCGTTCCTGCCTGGTTATAATCGACTATACCACTGAATCCGCTGTAAAGGTCTATAGCCTCGCCGAGTCTCTGACGGTTCTGCGATTGCTGTATCTGCACCTTAAGCAAATCGATCCTGACCTGCATCGATGATTTGTCATCAACGTACTTTTTCAGCTTTTCAGTATACTCAAGGGCCGCAGCGAGATCGTCTTTCAGCAAGGCCGTATCGACGGCTTTTCTATACCACAACTCCGCACTTTTTTCACTGCTGTATAATGTGTTTTCCCGGGCGTATATCTCAGCGATCTTTGCCATTGCGATATAGCTTCCACTTTCCGATGCATTGGTAAACCAATCCAATGCAATATCAATATCTTTGGTGACATTTAGCCCGTTGAGATACATCAGCCCCATTTGATATATTGATTTGACGTCACCAAGCTTTGCCTGCCTGAGTACCTCATCTACCCGGTCGGTCTGTTGTTCGGGCAGATCGCTTTTGGCCCAGTTAGCAACGGGGTCGTCCGCACCGAAGATGTTACCTGAAATCATAATACATACTGTTACGATCAAGCTAAGTTTACGCACCACAGTGTCCCTCAATTTAAGAAGTAATCGATATTATCAGGCCGAAGTTTACATTTATTAAAATATCCTGTCAAGGCAAAGATATGCAGGCAATACCGCAAGGGCCTGTTTTCTCTTGTTATGAATCAAAAAATACACTAAACTTAGCATTTTTAGAGCACTTAAACTTTTTATGTCTAGGTTTAGGCCGTTGTGAGGACTTTTAACAGCAAGGCAGAAGACGCAGGCAATGCTATTCATTGCCGAGTATTTCTAACGCCGCTGGTAAAAGCCGCAGCAGGCATAAGCCAGACACTAAAATTTAATTGCTCTAGATCGGACATCCATAATATTGACCCAGAAACAGGAGTAGAAATGTCCCATAATCGCAAGGCTCAATCACTCAACATCATAGCCGCTTTAACCGTGATCCTTGTCATCGTATTTATGACAATGCTCATCCAAATGAAACTCAGCCGTAAGACTGACTTGAAATTATCAGGATTTGTTCCGAAAGTTTCTGCTGATCTGTACGAAAACGCCCGGAATTGCGCGGTAGAGATACTGGTTGACGGGCATCTGGCAGGTTCAGGCTGGTTTGTCGACTCCAGCGGGATCGTTATGACCGCTGACCATGTCGTCGGATCGCCCGGCAAAGAGATCGAGATCATGTCACAAAAAATAGAACGCACCAAAGCCGATGTCATCGCAGTAGACAGGGGACACGATCTGGCCCTGCTGAAAGTTGCCCCAGCCGAACCGTACAATCCTTATACCGCCCTTGAGACCGCAAAAGAAATGCCGCCGGCTGGGACTTTTGCATGGTGTTATGGCGCCCCGATATTCAGGCATGATGTAATGCTGACAGGTTTTGTCGCACGAAATGACACAACCTTTGAATGGTTCGGTGACCAGAGGAGATATGTCGAACTGATGCATTTTTCAGGACTTACCCCCAAAGGAGTATCCGGCGGACTTTGGATGAACGAAAAAAACAAAGTGATAGGCCTGCAATCCGGCGGCATGACTTCAGGGACCAGCCAGGTCGGTGTAACCTTTGTTGTAACTCAGGACGCGATACTGAATTTAACAAAAACCCGGACAACCGCGCATACCCCAACGCTGTCCATAGCATGCGAAGAAATTTGGGAGAACCCAGCCGAATTCCGTCAGCGTTTCCCAGCTAAGACCCAGGGCCTCGTTGTTAAGCTCATCCAGCCGGACGGAACCGCTCAGCTTGCCGGGCTGAAAGAATATGATGTCATTATCAGCGCCGATTCAACACCTGTAAGATACCGTGACCAACTCTTAAGGATGGTTCGCAACAAGAAGGTCGGAGATAATATCAAACTTACAATAATCAAGCCTGACACACATGAAGAGACTGAAGTTGAAATTAAGCTCGACTGTCTTGAGAAGGAATGGATCTACCATTTTGAAAAGACAAAAACCGAAGAATGATCCTTAGATCATCAGGGAGGTTTCGATGGATACGGCAACACTTTCAACATTTGCAATTTACTTTGTTTTGCTGCTTGGAATTGGATTTTACTTCTGCAAGCGGTCAACGACTATAGAAGACTATCTTCTTGGCGGACGCGGGATGGGCGCATGGGTTACGGCCATTTCGGCACAGGCATCGGATATGAGCGGATGGCTATTGATGGGGCTGCCCGGTGCTATCTATCTTGACGGGTTGCCGGGAATGTGGATAGCTGTGGGTTTGTTCATCGGTACTTGTTTGAACTGGATGTTTGTCTCTTCCCGCCTGCGTGTGTATACCGAACAAACGAAAAGCATAACACTGCCGACCTTTTTCGAGATACGTTTTAACGACCCTACCGGCCTGTTACGCACGGTTTCGGCGATCATCATACTTATATTCTTTACCATCTACGCTACTTCGGGGCTGGTCGCCACGGGCAAACTGTTCGAATCGATATTTGAAATTAAATACACAACCGCAGTCATCACGGGGGGTACGGTCGTAGTCATGTACACCTTTCTTGGCGGATTTCTCGCGGTTTGCTGGACGGACCTGTTTCAGGGAATATTGATGGTTCTTGCGATCATTGCTGTGCCTTTGTTCGCGATCTCGTATATCGGTGGAACCGAACAGGTCTCCGAAGCCATCAAGGCCAAAGAGATAAGTATGTCACTTGTGCCGGAAGGAAAGAACCCGACCATTATGATAATGTCAATGATGGCCTGGGGGCTTGGATATTTTGGTCAGCCCCATATTCTCGCGAGATTCATGAGCGTAAAATCGCTGGCAAAACTTAAAGAATCAAGCATAATAGCGATCGTTTGGGTATTCATTTCGTTGGTCGGAGCTGTAATAATCGGTTTACTGGCAATAGCTATGTTTGAAGATTTGACAGGCGGTACAGAAGAAAAAGTATTCATCTTCATGATCAAGGTCCTGTTCAATCCATGGCTGGGCGGAATATTACTGGCAGCTATCCTGTCAGCCATAATGTCTACAATTGATTCTCAACTTCTGGTCTCATCGTCTGCACTGACCGAAGATTTCTACCTCAAAGCGATCAGGAAAAATGCCTCGCAGCGTGAGGTACTTATCGTCGGTCGGGCATGCGTCATCCTCATCTCGCTGATCGCTATGCTGTTGGCATTGAACTCGAAGGATACGATACTTGGGATCGTGGCATACGCATGGGGAGGTTTTGGAGCGGCCTTTGGACCGCTGGTTTTGTTTAGTCTATTCTCGAAACGTACAACCTGGATGGCCGCACTTGGCGGGATGGTTGTCGGGACTGTCGTTTTGATCGTCTGGAAACAGATGGGACTGGGAACTTACATGTACGAGATAGTGCCGGGGTTTGCGGCGAACTGTGTAACGATAATAACGATTAACGTGTTTTGCCCACAGAAAAATATTGAGATTATCAGGCAGTTTGAGAACATCAACACCGACAAAA
>DAOWHR010000128.1 GCA_030641315.1 Anaerohalosphaeraceae bacterium
ATACCTGGCTGCCGATAACGTATCTGTTGTTCGCGGTCCCACTTCCGGACAGGTTCTATACTTCTATAACGATACCGATGCGTAAATTAGCATCTCAGATCGCCACGATGCTTATGAATTTGTATCCGAATCTCGAGGCAGAGGCTAAAGGTGTTGTAATCGATGTTGTTTACAACGGTGTTGCTCTTGTACCAGCTTTGAACGTGGCGGAAGCCTGCAGCGGAATGCGTTTGTTGATGACTTTTGTGGCTCTTGGAGTCGCGATGGCTTATCTTCACGAACGCCCGATATGGCAGAGACTGGTTCTTCTTTGCAGTACGTTCCCGATCGCGATCATTTGCAATATCATTCGTGTAACGATAACCGGATTTATCTATATTCTGGGGAATCCTAAGTATGCGCAGGGACACTATCATGATGGTCTTGGATTACTTATGCTTCCGATCGCTTTCGGTCTGTACGGCGGTTTGGCGTGGATGATGGCTAATATTTTCGTAGATGACGAAGATTCAGTTGAAGATGTAATTATTCGCAAAAGCACACGAAACGAACAATAAAGGCTAAACTGAGATATGAGTATAAAATATAAACAATTTTTGCGACCGGCTTTTCTTATCTGTTTTGCTGTACTTGCTACAGCAGGCATGACGAAGAAAGCGGCCATAGATTATTTTGGCCCTATACTTATCAAGCAGGCGCTGCCTCTTCAAAAGCCTTTCAAGGAGATCAATACCTCAAAACTTGCATCTTATAATGTGACGTACAGGGATAAGATCCAGGATGATGTCGAAGAGGCACTTGGTACTAAAGAGTACATCCAATGGATGCTTGAGGATACCGAAGTTGACAATTCGAGTCCTGTAAGGTTTTGTTCTTTGTTTATAACCTATTATACAGGCAACCCTGATCAGGTTCCTCATGTTCCGGATGTTTGCTATACCGGTGCGGGCAACGAGCTTATGAGCAACAGTGAACTGACTCTTAGAGTTACAAAGAACCTCGGAGACAGCGAAGCAGGTGGTATTGCAGAAGAAAATGATTTCCCCGTTCGTCATCTTGTTCTTCGTCAGACCGGAAAAAACATCTATGATATAGCGAGTGAATTTTCGGTTTTGTACTTTTTTAAAGCTAACGGCAAGTATGCTCACAGCCGAACCGGTGTAAGGCTAATTATGCAAAAAAATCTTTTCGGCAAGTATTCCTACTTTTCGAAAGTTGAATGGCGTTTTCACGGCATTATAGGCAACAGCGCAGTCCAGCCAAACGAAGACGAGATCATACAAGCAAGCAATAAGCTGTTGTCGATAATTCTTCCTGTTCTTGAAGAAGACCATTGGCCTGACTGGGAAAAAGCTAACAGCAAAGAAACGACAAACTGATATTTAAAGCAGAGATCGTATCATAACGGTTCCGTTGAGAATCCGGATCGATCCTAAAGAGGAATATATTTATGGCTAAGAAGAGGTTAAACAAGAAAGTCGCGATCATCGGTTCATTTCTGCTGGCGATCATCCTTGTGGCTGGCATTGCATTTGTCCTGTCGCGTATGAACCAAAACCCTGAAGATCTGGTCAGTGACGCTAAAGTATTTTTGGCCGAGGCGGAAAAGCTTGGCGCAGAAACTCTTGCCAAGGGCGAATACACACAGGCCGAGGCCGATAAAGTTACCAAACTTTATAAGAAAGCAGCACAGAGCTACAACAGGGCGGCTGGTTTTGAGAAGGATCAAGATAAAAAAATAGAATATTGTTTCACGGCAGCCGATCTTCATCTGGCCAATAACGAATTTCATTCTGCTGACTGGCAGTTGGCAATTATAAGATGGAGCACGGTAATTAATATAGACCCTCAGAACGTTAAGGCTCGCAGGGCCTTTCTTGATCTCGTTAACGAACCAGCGAAAGCCGGCCACCCGAGTAACTCCGGGACATGGAAAACAGTTAAGACAAGAGCCGAGGAACTTCTCAAAGCAATCAGTCAAAAAGGCGATCAGCCTGACCCGTCGGTGATTATCGCATACGCTCGATCCATGATCAACATAGCTGATTCCGGTCAAACGACCGAAGCTGAAAAAATGATACTTGATTCGATAGCCGAATTGAATAAGGCTGTCACACTTGAACCAGAAAACGTTGAGTGCTATGAATTACTCGCCAGGGCAGAGTCTGTCCGCGGCAGACTTGAAAGTGAAAGGGGCCTATCAGATGCCCTTACCGAATCCAAGACTCGTCAAAATGAACATCTTTTGAAGGCAGTCGAGGTTGCTTCGGATAATCCAAAGGCACACATCAATCTTTATACATTCAAGTTCAGAGAGGCCAAAGCGAAACTCAGCAGAGCAACGGATGAGCAATCCAGGCAAGCGGCTCTTAATGAGTTGGCCGGACTTGAGAGTGAATACAATACACTTAGGGAGAAGTTTGCCACCAATGCTGAGATTCACGCATCAATTCTGAGCCTTTTTCATATCAACACCAAGCGGCTCGACGAGCTTATCGATGCATTAGAACGAGCCATCGATCTCGACAAAGAAAATGTACTCTATTATATGCAATGCGCAAACATATTCTATCTCAAAGGAACCTCTTCAAAAGATAATGATTTTACTAAAAAGAGTGTCGAGCTATATCTTAAAGCATTGGAAATGCCCGGCGCACAAGAAACCCCCGGACCGATGGAGGGACTGAATCGGCAAAAACGTGGAGAGATATATTCTCGTCTTTCACAATGTTATATCGAACAGGCCCTTGAAAACCCGGAAGGCGACAATACAGAATTGATCAGTCTTGCAGAAGAATCTATCCGCAAAATTAAACAGTATTACGGCACTGATACCGGTCCTGTCATACTTAAATGGCGTGGCCTGCTGGACCTTATCAAAGGCAATGAGACAAATGCTATTCGTCAGATGTATAAAGCCTACACTGAAATGACGACCACCAACAGACGCGATGCTTACCTTTCTTATATTCTGTCAGAAGTATTGAAGGATAAAGCTGAAATAGGTTTGCGTTTGGAATTTTTACAGAATGCCATCAATCAGGGCATCGCAGGTCAAAAGCCTGAAGCATTGCTTGAATACTGCGAAGCTTTGCAGGCATTAGGCGCCACCCCTACGGCTGTGGCGGTGGTCAAGAGCTATGAAGAGACCTATGGTGAAACACAGAGAAGCAAAATATTAAAATCCCGTGCTCTAATAACAAACGGCAAATATGATGAAGCCGAAGCTTTAATCGACTCTCTCGATAAAAACGAACCTGACTCGCTCAGGATCGAGATAATACTACTTAACATGAAATACACCAGGCTCAAGTCCGAACAAAAGTCAGAGAACGACGCATCGTCAGAACTAAGTAAGCAGCGTTCGCTGGAGATGGCGTCTCTTAATACAAACCTCATCAAGTTGTATAAGCAGTTGCTTTCGACCGGTTCCGAGGGGATATCGGCCCCTTACTCTATCTGCAACGACCTTTTGGCTCTGGGCAAAATTACGACAGCCAAAGAATTGATGGATGCTTATACATCATACAACAGTGAGGACCTTCAGGGTGTTTTGTACCGAAGACTTTTAGACGAAGCGGAGCCTGAATCAGTTCCTGCGGAACGAAATGCCGCAATTATGCTTGAAGTAATTGAAGGCATGGATGACAAAGTCAAGCGTCATATTCAGCTTGGGCGTTATTATCAATCCACCGACGAGGCCGACAAGGCAACGGAAGAGTACAAAGCCGCTTACAAACTGTCTCCTGATGACAAGCTTACGGCTGGTATTCTATTTGATGACGCAATAGCAGGAAAAGATTTTGCATTGGCTGAGGAGATCGCTGATAAGGCGACAACTCTTAACTTTGATGACTGCGAAGGTGATTTCTTTGTCGGCAGGCTTGCAATGGCAAAAGGGGATTTTTCTGACGCAAACCAGCGTTTTGATTCTGTATTGGAACAGAAACCAATTTTCCCATTGGCGTATGTATTAAAAAGTATGGTTGATGTCGAACTTGGTAATTTTGACAGTGCGGTCGAAAGCATACGGACGGCAACAATGATGGTTCCGCTTGACAGCGCGATAGCCAGACAGAATATCGATGTTCTTCAAAAACGAAACAAAAGTCTCGGCAGCAATATCACGGCCCTTCAGCAAGTTGAGCTTGAAGACTCTCTGCTAAGAGCATGCGCATTGAATCCTCAGGACTGGAAGCTCTATTCAGATTATGCCAATCTGATCAGCAACCGTGAACCTGTCAAAGCCCTGACTGTTGTGAAACAACTTGCCAAAAGATTCCCTAATTCTCAGACATATTACAATTTAGGTAAAATGGCACTAACTATTGCTGTTAAGGAAACGTCGAATGATAGGAAGCAGGTATTGTTCGACACAGCCGGTGAGGCCCTTTCAAAGCTGTTGGAATTGTCACCCGATGACGGTGACACCAAAAAGATCTACGCTGAGTATCTTCGTATAACAGGCCAAAATGCAAAAGCGACTGAGATGTTCAGCGGAGACAAAAATACGATGTGGCTTTTCTATCTCAATAACGGCGAATATGAAAAGGCCAAAGAGATTCTGGTCGAATTGTATTCAGCGTCACCTGAAGACACTCAGATAATCCGTGGTCTAATGCTGATTGCCGAGAGAACCAGGAACAAGGACGACGCCAAGCTTTATTCGGACAAATTACTGGCTGTCGATAACAGTATAACTAATGAATTATTGCAGATAGAACAGTATCTCAAGTTAGAACTTCTTCAGGATGCCGAGGTGAAATTGGCAAGTTTCCGCGAACGTAATCCTGAAGAGGAACTCGCCCTTCTTCTTGAGGCGTGGGTTGTGTTGATCAAAGGTAATGCAGAAGAACTTAAAGAGCAGAAGAATATCCTGTATAAGGAGTCTCTGACACTAGTAAATCATTATCTTGCGACCGACCCTGAAAATTCTACGGCATGGCGTTTGCGTGGTCAGATCAACAGCAGTCTCGACGATTTTGACCAGTCCATTTCCGACCTTCAAAAGAGTAAGGGCATTAATTCTAACCCTGACATTCAGATATTGCTTGCCCAGGCCTATGACCGTGCAGGCAGGACACAGGAAGCGATCGGCGAACTGATGAACGCGTGCCAGGACGGCAGAACTCCTGCAAGTGCCCGTGTAATGCTTGAGAGTCTGTATACCAGAACCAAACAGTGGAGCAACCTGGAAAGATTCTACGCAGAAACCATTTCTAAATATCCTGAGAGCTCTTTTTGGTATTATCGTGCGGGCAGCCTGGCAATTCAGCAGGGCAAATTCGATCAGGCTGAACGGAATTTTTATTCATCGATGAAAAACAGCGAAAAAGACGACAACAAAGGCGGTCTAATGGCGGCTTTTGACGGTTACCTGACCTCACTTAGGATGGGGAAAAAATATGACCAGCTTTTTGCCGAGGGGGCAAAGCACGTTTCCGGCGATCTTGCTCCGGTTGCTTATAATCAGATGGGTATCGCTGAAATGCTTCTCAGTAATAACGACAAAGCCATAGCCAATTATCATCGTGCGCTTGAGACAGCGGGCGATAATTACGACTATCTGAACAAGATATTGAACAGCATGGGCAGTGTTCTGGGTGAAGATGAGGTCACCAAGTGGTGCACTGACAAGCTATCTGAGGACATCAATCATTTGTCTGCAAATCTAATGATGTTCAACATCAATCTGACCCATGATGAGTATGCCAAGGGAATAGAATATATAGACAGAGTCATAGAACTGGCCAGCAAAGAGGATCTCACAAAAGGAGAAAATCTTATCAAATGGGTTGAGTATGCAGGCAAGAAGGCTCAGCTGCTTTTGGTCGCGTATATGAAGACGGGCGAACGTCCATACCTGGTCGATTCGATCAAACAGCACGAAATCATTATTGAAAAAAATCCCAGTAACACAAGCGTTATGAATAATCTGGCGTTTCTGCTGGCTGATAATGACGAGCAATTAGACAAGGCTTTGAATTATGCAAAGCGTTCGCATGAGGCATCTCCTGGTGACGCCAACAAGATGGACACATACGCGTTTGTTCTGTATAAACTCAAGAGGTATGACGAGGCAGAAGAGATGTCGAAGAAGGCGCTTGGGATACTCGAGCTTAGCTCGGCAGCGACAGACTGGAGCATGCATGAACATCTAGGCATGGCTCAGGAAGGTCTTGGCAAGAAGATCGAGGCGAAAACCTCATACGAGAAATCATTGGAAGCGGCCGAAGGTGTCGCATCTGAGAAAGATATTACAGAATTGAAAGATGCTATCAAAAGAGTTTCGTAATTATCCGGCAGCTTAAAAGAAGGCGGCTTGTATGGCCGGTTTAGAAAAAGTTTATAACTGTTTTTTAGAGCAAGTAGACTAATTGAATTTGCAATTTAGTTTCTGTTGTCGGATGAATCCGCATTTCAGGAAGCTGAATGCTGTTTTGAAGGAGTTTAGAAGATGTCAAATATACAGCGACGAATTAACCCAATGACCGGTCCGTCAAACGTTGCCCGGCCCCCTATGTCGGCAATGAACACCGCTGGCCTAACCCCTAAAGAGGCAGCAGGTATTTTGCGTCGTCATATACTGATGATCATGCTGTTTACGTTTGCAGGCCTTTTTATCGGCGGTACTTCCTGGTATCTTATGAAGAAGTACAGGCCTCGTTATACGGCTCAGGCTGCTATTGAGGTTCTTCCTCCAGGCAAGGAAAACCCACTAGAGCTTCGAAGCATAATGCCTGACAGGGAAATCTATTACCAGTTGCGAACAACTAAAGCGGCTGCGATGAAATTCCAAGGCATGCTTGAAAAACTTGTACAGCAGGATGTCATTCGAAGTACAAAATGGTATTCTCAATTTGATGATTCTGTAAGAGATGCGGTTTATGACCTTAAGAAGAACCTGACAGTATCGCCCCAGCGTGACAGTACACTGATACTAGTATCGATGACCTGCGGCAATGCTGGTGAGTCGGCCGATATAGTCAATGAAATGATCAGGCTCTTCCTAATGGACCAGAAAGTAAGCTCCCAAACTGACACCGGCGATGAGCTTAGTAAACGGAAAAGTGAATTGAATAAGTTGCAAACGCTGCTTGGCACTCATAATACGACGCTTAACAACATGCGTCAGGCTTCAGCCTTCGGCAATCTCAACAAAACTTTGTTTCAGGACTATCTCGAAGATAAACTTGCTAACATTGAAAGATTAAGTGATGAACTGGCGACCAGCAAGAGTGAACTTGACGGCAGGATAGCTAATCTTCAAAGACGTGTTGACAGTTCTTATGACATCAACAACAGCTCTTATGACGATGAAATAATTCGTGAGCGTGTCGAACGTGATGTCATAGCTAGCAATATGCGTCAGCGGATATCTATTCTTGAGGTAAATCTTGCCAGTCAACTTGCGAAATTCGGTGAAGATCACAGACAGGTCCGTGAAACCCGCGACACTATCGAGCAGGCCAAAGCCGACCTTTCGGCACGTCAGAAAGAGATCGGAGACATCGAAAGAAACGCCGATCTTATCCGTGCCAAAGAAGAGCTGATCACTCTGAACGCCCGGATCGAAACAACCGAAAACAGACTCACACTGGCTAAACAAGACCATAAGACATTAAGTAACCTTAGGGCCGAATACGAGAACACGGTAATCAAACGTGATGAAACGCAGAAAGACCTCGAAAAATTATCCAATATCATCCAGGCACTGGCAGCGAGGTACGAAAATTCTGACACATCAAAATTAAGGCTATTCCAAAATGCACGAAAGCCGCTGGAAATAAGTTCGCCCCGACTTAAGTTAAATCTTTTTGGCGGATTTATGCTTGGTCTGCTGGCTGGTGTCGGTCTTGCGTTTGCGATCGAACTTCTTAATGATGTACTTCGCAGCCCAAGTGACGTGTCCAAACATCTGCGTGTTCCGCTTCTTGGCATGATAAGTCATTCCGAAGAAGACGAAGCGATAGGCGGTATCAACCTTTACCATGTTGTGCGTCAGGCGCCTTATTCGATTATGAGCGAATGCTATCGTATGCTTCGTACCAATCTGCGGCTATCAGAATCGGGCGCCTGCCATAAGTCTCTGCTTGTGACAAGCTGTAATTCCGGTTGCGGAAAGACGACAGTGGCAACAAATCTGTCTTCAACGCTGGTCGCCGAAGGTATGCGTGTTCTTCTGATAGATACGAATTTCCGCAGGCCAAGTCTGACCGGTCTTTACCCTCGAAATGAGGAAAGCGGTTCTGGCGGCGCTGATTCCGGACTGAGCAACTACCTTATGGGTCAATGCAGTTTCGAAGATATTTGCAGGGAAAGCGGAGTTGACAACCTTGACATAATCGATGCGGGTCCTCTGCCAGCGAATCCTTCCGAACTGCTTAGTAATGCCAAGATGACCGATCTTGTCAAGCAGGCTGACGCGATGTATGACTTTGTTGTCGTTGACGGTCCTCCTCTTATTGTGAGTGAAGCAAAGATACTGGCTTCTCTGGTTGACAGCACGATTGTCGTGTTTAACGCAACGAGTACCCGTCGCGGCGAGGCACAGCGTTCGCTGCGTGAACTTAGCGACATCAACGCCAATATCGCAGGCACTGTTCTTCTTGGTGTAAGATCCATGAAGGGCGGCTATTTCCAGGAAGTTTACAAGTCATATTTGCAGTATCAGCAGGTACAGCTTACGGCATCAGCTCGATAATTTTGTTTTGAATATTTGCAGGTAAGAGTTATGGATAGTTTCCTGGTGACAGGCGGAGCCGGATTTATCGGCAGCAATATATGCAGGCGGCTTGTTGAGCAGGGATGCTCCGTGCGAGTGGTGGACAATCTTATCACAGGCAGGATGAGCAATCTTGCGGGCATTATCGATAAGATAGACTTTGTCGAAGCCGATATGGGCGATGAAGCAGTCGCAAAGCAGGTCATGGACGGTATTGACGTTGTGCTGCACCAAGGCGCGATCCCATCCGTACCTCGGAGTCTGAGCGATCCTGTGAGTACTCATAAGAACTGTGTTGACGCTACGTTTACGTTGCTGATGGCAGCCAGAGACGCGAAGGTTAAGCGTTTTGTATACGCGGCTAGTTCTTCGGCTTACGGTGACAGCGAAATCCTGCCGAAGGTTGAGACGATGCTGACCAAGCCCCTGTCGCCATACGCTGTCGCGAAGCTGGTAGGCGAGTACTACTGCAGTGTGTTCAGCGGTGTGTTCGGACTTGAGACTGTATCGCTTAGGTATTTTAATGTGTTCGGTCCGTACCAGGATCCGACAAGTCAGTATGCTGCGGCAATACCTGCTTTTGTTACGAGCATAATGAAAGGTGTAAGCCCTACCGTTTACGGTGACGGCGAGCAGAGCCGAGATTTTACATACATCGACAATGTTGTTCATGCCAACCTGCTTGCGGCACGAGCGGAAAAGACGAACGGCGAAGTTATTAATATCGCGTGCGGCGACCGTATAACGATCAACGAGATAATCGGCTTGATCAACGAGATCACCGGCAACAATGTCAAGATCGCGTATGTTGACAGGCGTGCGGGCGATGTGATGCATTCGATGGCGGATATTAGTCTTGCCAAAAAGGTGATCGGCTTTGAGCCGGTGTGTTCATTTGGCGACGGACTAAAAAAAGCTATTAAATGGTATGCCGAAAACCTGATGTAGCACATTGAACGTCAGGGCAATCCAGGGCATATCTACATTTCGGGTCAACTCCCAAAAAGTTGGTAACCTGCCAACTTTTACAGGTGGAACAACAGTTGAGTTTTAACCGAAAATAACTTCTTTTTATCGCAGATGGTACTTCAATATGGCAACTATTTATCCCTGCGCTCGCGCTTCGGGCTGCTGTTAGTTCGTGTGAAAAGCTTTCGCCCTTCCTTACGGGCGTGTTGCCCAATTACATTGCGGGGGAATTTGTGCGCAGTGAGTGAGATTTTTTTACGGATACTTGATCTTGCTAAATCGCTTTTGTCCCTGCGCTCGCGCTTCGGGCTACTGTTGCCACTAAATAATCTTGCTCACTGTGCGCAGATGTTTACTTTTTAGTATTGATACCTGCTGAATAAGCCTATAGAATCTGTATCACTGTAACAAATTGATATTCATTATTATCGGGGAAAGTGATATGGCTGTTGTTGATATGCCTTTAGAGCAATTGCGGAACTATATGGGGGTCAATCCATGTCCTGCGGATATGGACGTTTTCTGGGATGATGCAATCGCTGAGATGGAAAGCGTAGAGAGCAATGTGGAACTTGTTCGGAGCGAGTTTTCGGCTGTGGGAGTTGAGTGTTTCGACCTTTACTTTACCGGTGTTAAGAGTGCTCGGATACACGCCAAGCTGCTCAGGCCAATCAAGATCGAGAGTAAGTGCCCTGCTGTTCTGGAGTTTCATGGGTATACCGGCAACAGCGGCGACTGGTACGGCAAGTTAGGCTATGCTTTGAGCGGGTATGTTGTCGCGGCGATGGATTGCAGGGGCCAGGGCGGTCTTTCGGAAGATGCGGGCTGTGTGAAGGGAAATACGCTGAATGGACATATCGTCCGCGGGCTTGACGATGACCGTGAGAATATGCTGTACAGAAACATCTTTCTCGACTGCGCACAACTTGCGAAGATCGTAATGGGGATGGATGAGGTTGACGAGAGCAGGGTTGGTACACGAGGGTATTCACAGGGCGGCGCGTTGACGCTGGCTTGTGCGTCACTTTCGCCTGGGATCAAGAAGCTTGTGCCGGTGTATCCTTTTTTGTGTGACTATCAGCGTGTGTGGGAACTTGATCTTGGAACAGGCGCTTACATCGAATTAAAGAATTATTTCCGTCGATTCGATCCCAGACATGAGCGGGAAAAAGATATCTTCGAGAAACTCGGATATATCGATTTGCAGCACCTGGTTAAGCGGATAAAGGGAGAGGTGCTGATGGGTGTGGCGCTTCGTGATGATATTTGTCCTCCATCGACTCAATTTGCCGCTTATAACAAAATTACGTCGCCGAAGACGCTGGCGATCTATCCGGATTTCAACCATGAGAATCTGCCGGATATGGAAGATAAAGCGTTTGAGTTTCTTGGTGGGCTTTGATCGAATCCGGCGAGATGATTAATCAGGTGTTGATCTTTTTGATTCTTGTTTTGTAAACAACATTGTAATGCGCCGGTGTCAATCTGGTATGTTGATACTTGCGTACCCCACCCGAAGGATGGGGCTATATGATTTTGATGCACGCTTGGCATGCACTACTTTAAACCCGGATTTCCCATATGAAGTGGTCTTTTGTATAAATCTGCAAGAAAACACCTCAGAAAAGAGAAATCTTGCTAGTTCAAGTTGAATTTGGTAAAATATTAGCATTGAAAGGGTAGAATAATTGTTTAGTAGACAGTTAAATGGGAAATGTCAGTCAATATGAAATTGCCTTACCACATCCAAAGATCAAGATGGAAAACTGCCATTTTCATGTTTGGTGGGGGTGGCATGTTTATACTTTGGATATTGGGCATTACTGGTTTTCTCGATATTGAGGGCATGGACCATATCGTTTTCATCCTGTTTGCCTTGCTTTTCCTCCTGCCAATGGCGCTATATTTCGGGTTTCTTACCTTTGATCGTACACCATTGGTGACAATGTATGATGACAAGATTGTTTTTCACAGTCATTTTCATCCTTGGTGTCAGTACACTATACCGCGGGACAAGACAATCTCTTGCTCAACTGATTGGGAGGGCTTAAATTCAGAATCCAGGTGCGACTTGATCTTTCGGGTACATCCTGAGTTATTGCAATCTTATCGCAAGAACCATTTCATCAGGAAGAAGGGACACCTGCTTTATTTCGAATTCTCAATAGCTGAAGTTAATGCATTCAAAGGCGTAGAATTAATGAATGAATATTTGAAGTCAAATAAATAGGGACGATAAGTCTGTAAAAAAACTCTCAAAACTCAAAATTATGAATTCAAATTAATATCTGTCAAAAGCATATCTGAAACACGAAAGCAGAATAGCCATAGCCAAGCTTAATCGGCTGTGACAGTCTCAAGCCAGTTGTTGGCAAATATGCTTTTAATATATTTCTATTACATCGGGGTCAGATATGAAGATTGCTACATTTAATGCTAATTCTATACG
Organism: Anaerohalosphaeraceae bacterium; assembly: GCA_030641315.1. GTDB lineage: Bacteria > Planctomycetota > Phycisphaerae > Sedimentisphaerales > Anaerohalosphaeraceae > DAOWHR01. The sequence goes on from DAOWHR010000128.1 coordinate 12,144, forward strand.
GAGCAGGGCGCCGATCGTGATCGATTGGCTTGCGGAAAATCAGCCTGATGTTTTGTGTGTGCAGGAAACTAAGGCTCAGGATAAAGACTTTCCAGTGGACGCTTTTGCCGGGAGCGGGTATGAAATCGCGTTTAAGGGACAAAAGGCGTACAATGGCGTTGCGATATTCAGTAAGCATTCGATAAGCGAGGTGAGTTTCGGGCTGGATGAAGAGCCTAAAGACGAGCCGAGACTTGCTAAAGCGGTAGTCAACGGGGTGGCGATCATAAACACATACGTACCACAGGGCAGGGATCCTAAGAGTGAAATGTTTCAGTATAAGCTGGACTGGTACAAGCGGCTGGGGGAATATTTCGACAGGCATTTCAGCAAGGAAGAAAGAATCGTTTGGGTGGGCGACCTTAATATCGCGATGGATGAGCGTGACGTGCATGACCCTAAAAAGCTATGGGGAAGCGTTTGCTATTGCCAGGAGGTGCAGGACGCAGTGAACAGGATCAAACAATGGGGGTTTGAGGATATGTTCCGCAAGCACAACGATGAGGAGGGGCAGTACACTTTCTGGGACTACCGCGTGCCTAACGGGCTCAAGCGGAATATCGGGTGGAGACTTGACTATGTTATGGCTACAGAGGCGATGGCGAAAAAGTGCAGCGACTGCTGGGTCGATAAGAAACCGAGGGAACTGACAAAACCCAGCGACCATACGTTCCTGATCGCTGAGTTTGATGTTTGATCATTGTTACCAGGAGACTGACTTGCTGCTTCCTCTTTTTCCGATGAGTACTTCTTTTTGCCATGGCCTTAGGCCGGTCGCAAGCTCTGTCAGTTTCAACTGGAAGTAGTCCTCGACCTGCTGGGTTTTTTTGTCATACTTTAAATTACGCTGTAATATCTTGCCGGATATGCTGAGGTCCGGAGCGATGAGTGTTCCTTTTGAGGCCAATGTGTCACCTTTGAATTCCTCTCCCTCTTTTGAATCCCTTAGATCGCGCAAGTCGGTGACCATTTTGTCACTTTCCTGGCCCACTGCGGAAGTCATAATGACCATGCCTGTACTCATCATTGCTTCTTCTACCTTTGCCATGAGCTGGCGTGTGTCGATCCTCTGCATGGTATCGTTGATGATGTCGGCAGTTGCGACGACGAATTTCCCACCGCCGGGCTTTTTCAGTTCACCTGACTGTACGAGAGATTGAATCAATCGTGCGGTTGCCTGATCGAAATCACGGTAGTCAAGCGCCATCAGTGCCTTGCCTTCGTCATTGGTAATGTCAATTGTAGTTGTTTTAGTTTGACAACCGGCAGTAAATAAAGCGATCGTCAGTAATGTAATTATTGCAACTTTCATTATCGTATCCCCTATTTAATTTTTCTTGTGTCTATTCTAAAATCAACTGCTTCTTTTTGAGTCGAAATTCCCTTGAAAACATCTTCCCATTTTCCAGTTATTGACGAGTCCAGCCAAACCGAGGCCCTTGAGTCAAGAACGAATCCATCGGCATCGAGCCACTGGAATTTGTACTGGAATCTTTTTGTTCTTTTTGAGTTATTGAAACAGTTTACCTGCACTTCGAGAAAACCGTCGGGGTTTCTTCTTTTTGTCACCTGTGTAACCTCAACACCCGGACCGGTAACAGCTTCTATAGCCATTTCGATCGGTCGGGTTATAATGTTACTGGTGATGGAGTCACTTGCCACACCTTCGCGCACTTTGACTTTGGAGCCTGAGTTGGAGTTGCAGCCTGTTGTGAGGACAGCTACAGCTAATACGGTTGTTAAAAAATACCATCTAATCTTCATGATACCTCCAGAAATATTTAACTGATTCCCTGAATAAAAACGTCTATATCTAAACAAGTATTATTTTTGTTCCAAAAACAACGATCACTGGATCATGATCATTGCTGCTGAGAATTTCCAAACGTTATTACATCATACACCGGCTGAGCGTTGTTGTACAGTACCTTTATATATACTATCGCATTTTCGCAAGGTTCGATATTAATATCAAAAGTTTGGCCTGCTGGTGTTTTAATGAGCAATTTGCCGTCTTTTGGTAGTGGTGCTGCGACGACCTGGAAATCCTTGGGGAGCATTGTCCACATTCTGACGTCGGCGGTTGTTGTGGCGGCGGTATAGGCGGCCATCGCAAATGTCAGAAGGGACGAACCGCTGTTGTTCTGTTTTTGTATGGCGTACTGGGCGACAGCTTTCGATGTGGCAGAGATGATCGCTCGTGTGAGGATGATCTTGAATTCTTTGTCAAATTCTGTCTGAATGACCCGGTCCATGGACGCTACTACGCTGGAACGGTAGGTGGCTGTGTTCGAGACTATATCGATATACGGGTAGGCTGGGTTTCTAAATCGCAGTTTGGGCAAGGCTATGCCGGTGTAGAGAATCTTTTCGGTGGCGACGAAAAGCGGGATGTCGATTCTGAACTCTTCTTTGACAGGGCCCATTCCATTTTCGAAAATTACCCATACGTTGCCCGATATCTTGCCTAATGCGGCGGCGGTACTGTCGGCGGCAAGAAAATCTGCTGTGATATAGTCGTTATCCGGAACCATGCCTGTTGTTTCTTTGAGGAGGTCCCTTCCCTTGGCGGTGTCTCCAGTGAGAGTGAAGAACAGTCCGGCCATATAAGTTGAGATCGGGTTTACGAAATCAGGGTAGGCTTCGTAAGCAGTTAACGACGGGTATTTTTCGGTGATCAATCGTTCAATTTCCGGGTTGTTGGCGTTCTTTTCCTCGTAACCGTCCTGCGACTTATTTTCGTCAAGCTCAGTTTGCAGCTTTTTAATTTCCTGGTTGTATTCGATCTTTGCTCGCCGCTGGCGATCGAGGAGACGATTGAATTCGACTCTGGCGTTGTCGTTGTCGCCGGAAGCCATGAAGCTTAGGGCCTTGTATGTGTTGACCATAATGGCGTCATAAGTATAGCCTCGGTAGGGTATGGCGTTTTCGTTTATAACGGTTGATTTTGCAGAGTCAGACAGTTTTGACTGCTCATCGAAGTATTTGAGCATATCCTCCGAGCGGTCGAAATTTTGTATGCTTGCCCGATGGTCGCGCATCAGCCGCTGAACGGCAGCAGTCTGCAATGTCCAGAGGAGGTCGTTCTTTCGGGGAGAGGGATTGTCGCTGATATACTTCCGGGCAAAACATACCGAGCTTTCGTACTGCTGGGAAGCGATAAGGTTATCAAATTCAGCAAGTCTGTCCCTGGGGGCATTGCAGCCGCCAACGATCACGGCGGCAGAGATCATAAATAGTATCGCTCGGTGAGACCTGATCATTCAAACATTTCCTCAGCAGCAAAACAGCACTCAATAGGCTTTAGAGCAATTAAATTTTTAGTACTCTATGTCCTATACAGATAGTAGTTACATTATGTTCAAACCGCAAGAAAAAACTATTTTGTATCTTACATTATGATCAATTGCAGCGGATGTAAGGTTATTGCTTTTGGTGTTTTTCAAGAGCCTTTTCTATGACCGGGAACATAATTTCCGCTTGCCAAAGCATCATGTTTGAGCATTCGACAATTTCTTCGATAGTTTTTGGTCTGTAGTTCGCCACGTCAGCTATCATTGCGCGTGTTGCAATGATCTGGGGTGTAACATCGAGTTTTTCGGCTATCTTCTGGCAGCCGGCGTGGATGGATTCGGCTATGGCCTGAGTGTCGGGCAGGGAACGCTTTGCCTTTTTTCGCACCTTGGACACGACGTATTTTGAGGGGGGCGTATTAAGGGCCCCTTTTATCGATCTGTTGAGCAATCTGAGACGTTTACCCGAACAGGATCTTGGAAGGTTTGGCCCTTCACTAAGAGGAGCTTGTGGGTTTTGGGATGCAAACATGATAATTTTCATTATTGTCTGGTTGCCCATGATCTTGAACGGGGGCAGGTCGGCGGCTCTGGCCTGCTGGTCCCTCCAATGCCATACCGCTCTTAAAATTGTAAGCTGGAAATGGTCCAAATGGCTTGAGCCTTTAATTCGCCAAACCGTATCAGGATCGACTGGCGGCTTTTCCATTGCCGCAGAGGAGATCATTTTTTTACAGGCCTGTTCGTGCCAGTGGAGGCGGTTGAGCTTCTTAAGCTTGCCTCTGAGAATGTCGGCAAGTTCGTGAAGATAGAATGTGTCATCACTGGCGTATTGCAACTGGTCGAGCGTCAGGGGGCGTTTTGACCAGTTTGACTTCTGGTCCTGCTTGGAAAGCGAAATGTCGCACAGTTCCTGTATCAGTGCAACAAGCCCGAGCCTTTCATACCCAAGCAGCTGAGCAGCGAGCATGGTATCGAAGATGTCGGATTCTGTTATGAAACCGAAGGAGCTTCTGAGCATTCTGAGGTCGTAGCCGGCATCGTGAAGTATCAGCGGTTTCGATGCGAGAATGTTGAGGAACGAAGTAAGGTCGAGTTTGGCGAGGGGGTCGACTATGAAATTCTTATTTTTGATCGTAAACTGTATAAGGCAGACCTTTTCATAGTAGTGGTGCAGAGAGTCAGCTTCGATGTCAATGGCTATTCGGCCAGTGGTGAGCATCAGTTCGTTGAGATCGGCCAAAGCTTTATCGGTGTCTATATATTTATATGGTTTGTGCAGTGTATTCAAAATTAAACGCTTTCTGTTTTCTGAATAGGTTCTGGTTCTATCTTTTCATTTTTGCCGGTCAAATATCTCAGTACGGCCCAGAAGTCTTCGAGTATCATGTAGAGCGAAGGGACAAGAATTAGTGTGATCATCGTGGCAAAAGCAACCCCAAAGGCCAGGCTTATGGCCATGGGTATCAGGAATTGTGCCTGAAGCGATTTTTCCATCATCATCGGTGCAAGACCGAGGAAGGTTGTCATTGTTGTGAGCAGGATCGGCCTGAAACGGCGTGTGACGGAATCACGAACAACATCATGTAAGTTTATTCCCGCGGCACGTTCCCTGTTGATAAGATCGATCATAATGAGGGAATCATTTACAACGATGCCCGATAGCGCGATGATACCGAACATTGAGAGTATCCCCAGGTCGAATCCCATAACGACGTGTCCGAAAGTTGCGCCAACGATGCCAAACGGAATTGCGGACATTACGATAATGGGCTGGAAGTAGCTTCTGAACTGTACTGCAAGCAATCCGTAAATCGCAAGGAGCGCCAGTGGGAAAGTTTTGAACATCGAAGACATTGAATCGTTTCGTTCCCGTGCTTCGCCTGCGAATCTCCACTGCAAGCCAGGATATTCCAACATCAGATCCGGGAGAACTTTCTTTTGGAGATCATCGTTAATCTCCTTTGCTTTCGGTGCTTCCTTGCCAGACTCGTCAACGTCGGCAGTAACGGTTACTGTCCTCATGCGTTCTGAACGTCGGATCGTTGCGTAGCCCCTTCCGTAGGTCACGTCAGCTACGGTGGTAAAAGGAATCTGAGCTCCGTTAGGCAGTCGAACACGCATGTTTTCAATATGGGCAATGCTTTTTCTTTGATCTTCCGGGTAGCGAACCATGACGCGGACATCGTGACGTCCCCTTTGGATTCGCTGGACTTCCTGTCCATAGAAGCCCTGTCTTGCCTGTGTGGCGAGGTCGGCAAGAGTAAGTCCGAGAGTTCGGCCTGCGTCTTTTAGGGCAAGTTTTATCTCGGCTTTTCCAGGTTCGAAATCGTCGGCGATGTCGCTGGTACCGCTATAAAGGCGAAGCTTACCTTTAAGGTTTTCGGCAACGACTATAAGTGTGTCAAAGTCTTCGTGCGAAAGCTCTACACTGACAGCATCACCGGGTGAGAACGCTTCTGAAAGGAAAGTAAGTTTGGAAACACCGGGCACTTCTCCAACAAGCTCTCTCCATCGTGCCATGATCTCTCCTGAAGAAATATTTCTTTCTTCTCCTTCGAGGAGTTCTATGTTGACTTCGGCCAGATGAGCGGAGGAAGAACCTGTAGCAATTCCCCTAACCGGCCCTCCACCCCCTCTCGAAGCGGGCTGATCGCCGATAGTCGTTGCCATGTGCTTGTAAATGGAAGGTTGATCCGGTCTTTGTTTATCAAATTCCAGTTTAACCTGTTCGGCAGCGTATTCGAGTTTTTTCACGACTTCGAGAGTTTTTTCAATCGGTGTTCCCTGAGGCATTGTAAGAGAGGCGACCATGTTGTCGGCTTCGACTGAATGCATAAAGATAAACTTGACGCGTCCGCCCATGATAAGCCCTACCGTTATGAGCAGAACAGTAATCCCGATCGACAGAGTGACGTATCTCCATCGGACGGCAAGCATGGCGAAAGCGGCGAACGGTTTGTTAATGAACCATTCGAGAGACTTTCCGATCATTGCATGAAATTTGGCGATGGGGTGGGGCCTGCCCTTTTTGAGAGTTTTTTTCTTTCGAGACAGATGCGCAGGCAGGATAAGCAATGCTTCTATGAGCGAGACCGCCAGAACGGATATAACGACGAGCGGTATGACCCTCATGAGTTTCCCCATGATGCCGGAGATATAGAGCAGCGGCGCAAAAGCGAGCATTGTCGTCATGACGGCCATAGTAACCGGTGCGGCCATTTCGCGTACTCCCTTTATGGCAGCTGAGACAGGGTCCATGCCCTTTTCCCTGTAGGCATAGATATTTTTTCCGACAACAATGGCATCATCAACGACGATACCAAGTGCCATGATAAATCCGAAGAGCG